>JAISQZ010000060.1 GCA_031273905.1 Oscillospiraceae bacterium
TGAGACGATGGAGGATGAGCTTTCAATTACCGTGGTGGCAACGGGCTTTGACCCCAAGGCGCAGACAAACGCGCCGCCGGCCAAGGCGAAGGATTACGATATCCCCGCGCCATGGGAGGAATTCTTTAAAACCGCCCCGCGTTCCGGCGCAAGGAGCGAAGCGCCTCCTGTGCAAAGGGCTGCGCAGGCGCCGCCCGCGGGCCGCGCGGTGCCCGCTTATGAGGAATTGGCGGAGGACTTGGATGTGGACAAGGATCACGATACTGTTATCGGGATGCTGGTGGATAAGCTCCAGCGTGAGCGCGGACGCCGCAAAACCGGTGATCCGGAGTTCTGACGCGCAAAGGCAAATGAAAATCCGGCGAGCAGCGGGAGCTTTTCCTCTGCTCGCCTTTTGGATAGGAGAAGGGTATGAAGCTGCTGGTACTCGACGGGAATTCCATCCTCAACCGCGCCTTTTACGGCATCAAGCTGCTCACAACGAAGGACGGGCGCTATACGAATGCGATTCACGGCTTTTTATCTATTTTTCTTTCCCTGCGTGAGCAATACCAGCCGGAGGGCGTCGCCATTGCCTTCGATGTGAAAGCGCCCACCTTCCGCCACAGGCTTTATGAGGACTACAAGGCGCAGCGCAGCGGGATGCCGCCGGAGCTGGCGCAGCAGCTGCCGGTTCTCAAGGAACTGCTGTGCGCTTTGGGGCTGTGCCTGCTGGAAGCGCCTGGCTGGGAGGCGGACGATATCCTGGGGACGCTTGCCGCCGCCTGCGGGGAAGCGGATAGCTGCCTGCTTGCCACCGGCGACCGGGATTCGCTGCAGCTTGTCAGCGAACGCGTCACTGTGCTTTTGGCGGCAACCAAGGGCGACAGACCGCAGACCACCTGTTATACGCCGGAGCTTGTGCGGGAGGAGTACGGTGTCGCGCCTGCGCAGTTGATTGAAATCAAAGCACTGATGGGCGATGCTTCCGATAATATTCCAGGCATTGCAGGCATCGGGCGGAAGACCGCGCAAAGCCTGGTGGCGCAGTTTTCTTCCCTAGAAAACCTCTTTGGGCATTTGGATGACCCCTCCCTCAAGGCGGGCGTGCGCACAAAGCTGGAGCAGGGAAGGGAAAGCGCTTTTTTGAGCCGCACGCTTGGCACGATTTGCTGCGAAGCGCCGGTGGAAACAAAGTATGAAGCTTTTTTGCCCGGGCAGCCCGATGCCGCGCGGGTGACGCGCCTGATGGCGGAGCTGGAGCTGTTCGCGCTGTTGGATCGCCTGCATCTGGAGCAAGCGGCCGCCGCGTCGGAGGCGGCGCAGGGGCAGACCGCATCCTTGCCTGTGCGGGAGGGAAACGATCTGGAAGCCCTGCTTGCCGCGCTGCGGGAGGCGGGCAAGGCGGTGTTCCTTCCCTGCTTTGACGGCGACATACTCGAAGCGCTGCTCTTTGCCGAGGAAGACGCGCTGCTGCGCGTCCCGTGCGCCGACGCGGCGTTCCCCGCGTTTTGCAAGGGGCTGCTGGAGGATGAAAAAATCAAAAAAAGCACGGTTGACGCCAAGCGGCTGTTTCGCTGCTGCCTTTGCGGCGGCATCGCGGTCAAGGGGATGGTTATGGATACCGCGCTTGCGGGCTATCTGCTCAACCCCAACGCCTCCGGCTATGCGCCGCTGCGCCTGGCGCGGGAATACGCTCTGGCGCTTCCCCTCGCAAACAGCGAAACGGAGCAGGCCGCCGCCGTTCTTCCCGCACTGGTGGAGGTTTTGGAGGAAAAGCTGCGCGAAAGCGGGCAATTGGCGCTGCTGCGCGAGGTGGAGCTGCCGCTGGCGCGTTTGCTCGCTTCGATGGAGCTGACGGGCATTTTGGTGGACGCGCAGCGCATTGCGCTTTTTGGCGGCGAGCTGGAGGAGCGCTTGCAGGAACTGACTGCGGAAATTGCGCGGGAGACCGGCTTGATTTTTAACATCAATTCCCCCAAGCAGTTGGGCGAGGTGCTGTTTGGCAAGCTGGGGCTGCGGGCGCCCAAAAAGACCAAGACCGGCTATTCCACCAGCGCGGAAACGTTGGAGGCCTTGCGCGGCGAACATCCGGTGATAGACCTGGTGCTGGAATACCGCACGTTTTCCAAGCTGAAATCCACTTATTGCGATGGGCTTGGGAAGGTGATCGGCGCGGATGGGCGCATCCGCTCCACCCTCAATCAGACCGAAACGCGCACCGGGCGTATTTCATCTTCAGAACCGAACCTGCAAAACATCCCTGTGCGCACGGCATTGGGCAGTGAGCTGCGCCGTTGCTTCATTGCGCCGGAGGGCTGGCTGCTTTTGGACGCGGACTATTCCCAGATTGAGTTGCGCGTGCTGGCCGCCATGGCGGAGGAGGAGACGATGCAGCGCGCCTTTCGCGAGGGTGCGGATATCCACACCATCACCGCGTCTCAGGTGTTCGGGCTGCCGGAGGATATGGTTACGCCGCTGATGCGTTCACGTGCGAAGGCGGTCAATTTTGGGATTATCTATGGCATCGGCGCGTTTTCGCTGGCAAAGGATATCGGGGTTTCCTTCCGGGAAGCGGAGCAATATATCCAGGGCTATTTTGCGCATTATCCCAAGATACAGGCCTTCCGCGCCGCGCTGATTGAGCAGGCCCGCGCCTGCGGCTATGCCCGAACCCTCTTCGGTCGCCGCCGCGCCCTGCCGGAGCTGCGGCATTCCCAGCGGCAATTGCGGGAATTCGGCGAGCGCGTCGCGGTGAATATGCCCATCCAGGGAACGGCTGCGGATATCATCAAGATTGCGATGGTGCGCGTGGAGGAACGCTTTGCCCGTGAAGGCTTGCGCGCACGGCTGATTTTGCAGGTGCACGACGAGCTGATCGCCGAAGCGCCGGTGGAAGAGGCGGATAAGGCGGCGGCTTGCCTGCGCGAGGAAATGGAGGCGGCGGTGCAGCTTTCAGTCCCGATGGAAGCGCAGGTGCATACGGGCAGGGACTGGCTTGCGG
>JAISQZ010000091.1 GCA_031273905.1 Oscillospiraceae bacterium
GGCGCCCCTCGGCGATATCCTTTTCATAAAAAGAGGTCAGCAAGCCCTCCAGGCAACCGCCCGCGCCGGAACCGTTAAAGATGCTTGATTGCAGCAGAAACCAGGTCAGCCACTGGCAGGCTTCCAGGAAAGTTTCCGGCTTTTCGTCAATCAGACGGAAATTCATTTCCGCCATGCGTTCCAGATTGGCTTTTAAGTCGGGGTCTGTCTCCTGTTCGGCCGCTGCCCGCGCAGCTTCGGCGTTGTGCCGAATCCATGACTGGATGCCCAGCACCACGCTTTCCTCCCCTTGCAGGAATTCCAGCTTTTCCGGGTCGTCCCTGTGAACCTCCATGGAATGGCGGATCTTTTCCAGAATACCCTTGTAGCCCAGCTTAAAGCCGATTTCGCCCACATCGTGGTGGAAGTGGTGCGAGCCGCCCACACCGGAAACCAGATTGTACTTTTCGTGCAGTGCGCGCAGCTCCTGGAGCCTTGGCGGGTTGAATTCCGGTTCGGGGCGCCAGCCGCCCCAGTTGTGCCATTCCAGTTTATCCATGTAAGCCCCCGCAAGGGAACAGTAGGGGTCAACATAAGCCGGGTGAAGTTCCAGCATCCGCTGCATGTTTTCACCCCAGGCCTTGGGACCGAACACACCATTGGGGTGGTTGAATTCCAGCGCAAAGCTCCAGCCCTCGGGCGGAACAATCCAACCCTTGTCATCCGTATCAAAAAAGCCTGGGCGGGCAAATGCCTTCAGCTTCTTTTGCGTCATTTCCTCCTTCTGCTTGCGCAGAATATCCACTTTTTCCCTGTAAGTCAACATAATACGACCTCCAAAATTAATTGAGCAAATTACGCCATGTATTATAGCACAAGCGAAGCGGAAATGCAAGAAAATTTACACATTTTTTCCTTCGGGGCAGGGGAAAAATCGGAACAATCAACAAACAATGCGCGGCGAAAAAAGCGACCCCCCTCCGGGAAACCGGTCGGGGAGCCAAGCTCTTCGCCGGCGGTATACATTTAGTGGGAAGTTGAAAAAGTCTGAATTAAGAGAAAAATAAAAAAAAGAAAGGAGAAAATATTGACAAAAGCAAAGAAATATGTTAGGCTTATGAACGTCTACCATAGTGGTGTATATTGTGTTTTTAGGGGGCATGCTAATCCATGAGTCCAATAACATTGAAAAGGGATGTGTTAAGTGTGTACGAAGGAAGCGCCCCCTCGCAAACGGAGATAATTGCAAGAAATTTATATCTGCCTTACTATTTTGCGCGGGATGTTTTGTGCCATTGCGTTGCGTTTTTTGAAGAGCATAAGCGCCGTTGAGGATATATTTTATTTCATGAAAGTGCTGTATTATATCCAATGTTGTTTTATTTTGGAAAAACAGCGCCCTTGTTATTTTGATACGATTGAAGCTGCGCCAAACGGACCGATTTTGCCAACGCCCAGGGATTTATACCGCTTTTATCGAAGCTCTCCGCTGGAAAAGGCGTTGCCGCCTTTTTCCGGTTCTATTGATGATGCTGATAAAGAATTAATTAACCGCGTTTGTCTGAATTGTATGGATTACAATTTCATGGAATTATCTTCAAAGACACACGAAGATAAACCTTGGCAGGATGCTGATGAACGCGCAAAAAATAACCAAGACATCACCATTCCTTTGGAGGATTTGCTTCATTTTTATTCAGAAAACCCAGGGAGGCTGGATTTCGTGCGCAAGTCCGCTTAATATGAGAAAAAGGAGCCTGGGATGGTATGGAGCACCATGCGCAATATTCAAATGACGAGCATCGTGAGAAATTAATCGAACCCTTGCTGGCTCTTCCCGAGCAGAGTAATGTTGATGGATCAGCGCAAGAAGCTGCCAAAAAAATTCTGTTAGATTATTTCACAACTGAGCAATTTAACATATATAATTTTCTGCATGAGTATTTTAATCCGGACAAGCCAAGGGATGGGTCGTTCTCAACCGTAAAAGAGCAAAAGGAACGCATTGACAGACTATTAAAAATAAAGAAAGAGGCTTTCAGCAGAAGATCTATGTCGGTGTAACAGCCTTGCTGGTTCTGCTCACAGTTGCTTTTGGTCTTGCCGCAATTGCGAATCGGTAAGGGTTCTTTTTGTGCTATCTCATAACAGGAGCGGCGGCACATGCCCGTCATTGATTTTCACGTCCAACTGCTCCCCCAACGGATCGCCGGACGGGCGGCGGGGCAGTTGGCGCGGATGACCGCCGGCTCTTGCGTTACAACGATTGCGCACAGGTGCGAGCGTTGTGCGACCGGCGCGGTGTTATAATCAAGCCGACCCGCGGCTGTCGAGAACATTATCGACCGAAATGACGTGAATTCTGCCTTGTGCAGGCAAGCCCCTAGCGCTTTTCACCGATCACCCTGACCTGCCCCGCGTTGCGCGGCTTCCATTCCGGCTGCTCATCAGGATAACCGATACAAATGCCAATTTGGAATATAAAGTGCGCGGGGATTTCCAGAATCTCCCGCCATTTTTTGCCCGCCGCAGCGTCCGCAAACAGTGCGCCGACGCTTGCGACAATGCATGTTCCAAGTTCTAGGCTTTGTGCGGCAATGCATATATTTTCCGCCATCAGCCCGGCGTCCATGCGGCTATCGCTTTCCGCGAAGATAAAAGCAAAGGTGGGCGCGTTGTGGTAAAAGGGATTTTTATCACTGCGGGTGTGCACGGGCGTGTCCCATCCTACGATGTTCTTAAAATCAACCTGCATCGCGCGAAGCTCCTCCGCCCGCTGAAAAAAGCGCACGTGGCATGGCTGTGAATTACGCCCGCTCGGTGCGCGCAGCGCGGCGGCGACAAGAACTTCCATTGCTTCTGAGGAAATTTGCACAGGCTTGTATTCCCGCACGCTTTGGCGGGCAAGGATGGACGCAACGGTGGGATTGGTCATTCAGCTTTCCTCCTACACATGAATTTCCGCCGCCATCCCCAGCCAATCGGCGTAAAGCTCCAGCAACGGGCGTACTTGCTCCGCCAAAAATTCCGCCGTCTGTTCCGGTGCACGCCCCACAAATCCGGCGGGTTCCAGCATCGTTTCCAGCTGGGGAAGCGTCAGACCAAAAACGTCGTCCGCCGCAACGCGCACGAGCAGATCATTTTCGCCGCCCTCCAGCTTTACCGTCCGCGCCGCCGCCTGGGAATGTACGCGGATGCGTTCATGCAATTCCTGCCGGTCGCCGCCGCGTTTGACCGCGTCCATCAGGATGTTTTCCGTCGCCATAAAGGGCAGCTCCGCGAGCAGATGCTTTTCGATCATCTTGGGGTAAACCACCAGGTTCTGCGCAATGTTGAGGTAAAGCTCCAGCACTGCATCCGTCGCTAAAAACGCTTCCGCCACGCTGATACGCTTGTTGGCGGAATCGTCCAGCGTGCGTTCAAACCATTGTGCGGCTGCGGTCATGGCGGGGTTTGCCGCATCCGCGATCACGTAACGCGCCAGCGATGCGATTCGCTCACTGCGCATGGGGTTGCGTTTATACGCCATGGCGGAAGAACCGATCTGCTCTTCTTCGAAAGGCTCTTCCATCTCCTTGAGATGCTGCAACAGCCGCAGATCGTTGGAAAACTTTGCGGCGGACTGCGCAATGCCGGAAAGCACTCCCAGCACCTGGGCATCCACCTTGCGGGAGTAGGTCTGCCCGGCAACAGGGCAACAGCCAGGAAAGCCCATCTTTTCCGCAATTTTTGTGTCCAGCGCCTTTACCTTTGCGTGATTTCCGCCAAAAAGCTCCAAGAAGCTGGCCTGCGTTCCGGTGGTTCCCTTGGAGCCAAGCAGACGCATCTGCCGCCCCTGGTGCCCGAGCGCCTCCTCGTCAAGCAGCAAATCCTGGAGCCACAGTGCTGCGCGTTTGCCCACAGTGGTGGGCTGCGCGGGCTGAAAATGCGTGAAGGCAAGGCAGGGCAGCGCCTTGTATTCTTCCGCGAACCTTGCCAGCGCGGCAATGACGTTGAGCAGCTTTTTATGCAGCAGAAACAAGCCCTCGGTCATAATAATCAAATCCGTGTTATCGCCCACATAGCAGGAGGTAGCGCCCAAGTGGATGATCGGCTTTGCCAGCGGGCACTGTTCCCCAAAAGCATAGACGTGCGCCATCACGTCGTGGCGCACCTGCTTTTCCCGCGCCTGGGCAACCTCATAGTTGATCTCTTCGGCGTGCGCTTTCATTTGGGCAATCTGCTCCGGACGCACAGCCTCCAGCCCCAACTCCATCTCCGCTTCGGCGAGGGCGACCCAGAGCCTGCGCCAGGTGCGAAACTTGAAATCGGGCGAAAAGAGGTATTGCATCTCCTTGCTTGCGTAGCGGGCGTTGAACGGGCTTTCATAGCGATCCTTCGTCATGTGCGGTGCGCTCCCTTCCTGATCTTTATCCTCTGTTCCACGCTTGTTCCTTCATCACACAAAATTTCATTGACCAAGAAATCATCTGTAATACACTTCCAGTCGCTGTTTTCCCTTTGCGCGATCCAGCGCCAGGCAAAGCGCCAGAAACACTGCGGTGCTGCCTGCGGACTGGATCAGATTCCCAGTCAGGCTCGGCCACAAAATCGCCTTCCAGCTTCCGTACATCAAGCCCTCGGCAAGGTAATAGCCCCCCGCGTTGAGCAGCGCAGCGGGCAGCAGCCCCAGAATTTGGCGGACATCCAGCAGCTTCCCCCGCCTAGAGGAAAAAAACAGCGTCATCCCGACCTTGATCAGCACCGTGAACGGCGCCCAGGCAGGCGCACCGCTCAGCAGATCCGCTAAGCCGCCGCCAATCCCCGCCGCCAGCGCCGCATAAGGGGCGGGCAGCATACAGGCCGCAAGATACACCAGGCTGTCGCCCAGATGCACATAACCGCCGTTGAGCATGGGGATTGGCAAATGCACGAAGGTGAGCGCCGCCGCCAGAGCGGCAAACAGACCTGTGAAGATGAACAGATACAGGCGCTTGCGCATGATAAAACCGGCTTTCTATTATATTTTTGGGAGCGTTGCTCAAGCATCAATGCGCAATCAACTGACCGCCGCGCAGCTGCGGAAAAATATGCGCAAAGACGGTGCTGCACCTATGAGTACAGGTTCTAAGCTTGGCAAAACATTGTCCCGATCCCCGCGTCTGTCAAAACTTCAATCAGGATGGAATGCGGTACGCGCCCGTCCAGAATGAACACGCGGCGGACACCCTCGCGCAGCGCCTGGGTGCAGCATTCCACCTTGGGGAGCATCCCGCCGGAAATAACGCCCTGTTCAATCAGACCGGGGATCTCCTCCAGGGCAACGCGCGGGATCAGAGAATCCTCCCGCGCCACATCGCGCAGCAGCCCCGGAATATCCGTCATGGAAAGCAGGCTTTCCGCACCCAGAGCCGCCGCAAGCCGCGCCGCCGCCGTATCTGCGTTGACGTTATAGACATTGCCCTCCTCGTCGCAGCCGATGG
>JAISQZ010000098.1 GCA_031273905.1 Oscillospiraceae bacterium
GTTAAGATTAACCCCTTTGCCTGATTCTAATTCTATACTATAATACCGCTGTTTGTCAATACTTCGCCACAAAACGTTGTTGCCCGCAAACAAATCCAGTATCTGCAGCGATTCCAAGTGTTCGATAGCTTTTTTACGCAAAAAGACTTTATTTGCAACCGATTTATTATCCGTCTTAATTACACGTTTCACGGATTTCCACCCCTTCAATATTTCTCAACACCGCAATTGTTTCGATGATTTTATCATTGTGATTAATATCTACGCTTATAAGATAATGCGCTCTTTGAATCGGTGTCAGTTCCTTTTTCTGTAAGCTGTCAAGCGTTGTCAAATATTTATCTGTATTCAAACCATAGTCAGAAAAATTGTAATCTTGCAGAGCTTCAAGCTCGGTGAAAAGAATTGCATCATCAAATCCTGTTTCCAAATTCAGCGCATTATGGGCGATTACATATGCTCGCTGTTCAGATTCACCGAGATGATCTAGGCGAACGCAGGGGAGCGAAGTTATCCCCAACCTTTTTGCCGCTTCGATTCTGCCGTTCCCCTCTAACACAATATTGTCCACCCCGGCAATGGCAAGCGGGTCATTAAAGCCAAAATTTTTGATAGAATTGGCGATATGTTCAATTTGCGCCTTGGTGTGAATTTTGCTGTTTTTAGCATAAGGGGTCAACTTGCCAATGGGAATTTGCTCAATAAAAAGTTCGCTGTTTTTCATATAATCCTCCACTTTCTCATTTAATAGGTTGAACGCTTTGTAGGCGTTAGTTTAAGGTCGTTCAGCAATTTTTCCATGTATTTGTTGCAGCCATTCAAAATGCGATAATGCTCGTTTTCCTTGACGATTATTTTAGGCGTTGTGCCGTCAGCACAGATTCCGGTCACAATGCGAATGTATCGTTCCGGCTTCTTGTTCCATTCCAACCACGCCCGATCACGCATAACCTTGTGCTGCACATACTGCCGAATCAACTCCACATCAGCCAAAGTCTTTTTGTAATGGGTTCCATTTTTCAGCATCCCGATAAAATCTCCCCACGCTTCTTTTTCTTCCTCTGTCAAATCCTCCGGCGACTCAATCAGCTTGTACGATTGTTCAAGCGACGATAACACAGGCTCTTTTGGCTTTCTTGACATCTCAAATCACGTTCTTTCATGTGTATTTTGGAGCGTATAAAAATACCCCTCCACTAATACCCTCAAAAGCAAGAAAAGTTGCCCTAAATAGTGCAACTTTTCTTGAAATCAACAAAATGTTCACATTTGCGAAGTCTTCAAATCCCGATAGGCAGGCGATTTTTTGCTTGACAGCAATACGCGGATATGCTATCCTTAAAATCAGAAATACAGCAAGAATCCAAAGGTTTCACCAATGTATATTAGTTCGTCTTTGGACAGCCTTGCTCCACCAGAACGCGCCAAGCCGAACCAGAAAGCCATAATTTATGTGACTTCTGCGTTCATCGTCTTGGCAATCCCGCTCGAGAGCGCGGGGAAATGACGCCCCCCCGACCGTGCCATCACAAGCGCGGCCGGGGGGTTTTCATTGTCATTCGCTCTCTTCCTGTGCGGCTTCCACCAGCCTGGGGTTTTCCTCCCAAAGCTTCTTTACGACCGCAATGGCTTCATCTTACCCGCGCGGCAATCCAGTCGATGGGCAGTGCCCTTTTCAGGCTGTCGGGCAACTTTCGCACAGCGGGTGCGCCGCCAAAACCCCGTCAATGGCTTCTTCGGGCACACCCAGCTTTTTGAGTTGCTCTCTGGTCATTGTTTTCCTTTCTGCCGCTACGCTTATCTTTACGGCGGTTGCGCCCGCCTGCGGCTGCCCGATTACGCCCGGCTTCGGC
This sequence comes from Oscillospiraceae bacterium, assembly GCA_031273905.1. GTDB lineage: Bacteria > Bacillota > Clostridia > Oscillospirales > Acutalibacteraceae > WRMQ01. Next base: position 1,854 of record JAISQZ010000098.1, read on the forward strand.
GGATTTTGTGTATAACAAAACCCGCCGCCCTTTCGGGTTGCGGGTTCGTTGGAGTTGTTGGATTTCAACGTGATCGACTGCGACAGTTATACAATCCCGTTTGAGATTTGCTTACAGGCGGCCGGCAAGCGCCGCCATTTCGGGAGGCAAGGGAACCTCCAGGCAAAGCGCTTTCCCTGTGACGGGATGCACAAAGCGAAGGACCCCGCAGTGCAAAAAATGCCGAGCCTCCGGGCGCGGCGGCGCACCGTAATAGTCGTCCCCCACAAGCGGCGTACCGTTGTGCGCAAAGTGCACGCGGATTTGGTGCGTACGCCCGGTTTCCAGCCAAATTTTCAGCAATGTAATTCCGTCCCTGCGCCGCAGCGCCTGCCAGTGCGTCACCGCCGCCTCATCCCCGGACTGGGGCGCTTCCCCCGCAGCGCGGCAGGCACGCAGTGTCCGGTTGGGGAAGGGGCGGAAAATCGCGTTGCGGAAGCTGCCCTCGCCCGTGTAACAGCCCAGCGCCAGCGCGTAATAGGTTTTTTCCGTACCCTTGCTCAAATTTGCGGCGGCAAAGGCGTGCTTCGCGCAAAGCGTCAGGCCGGAGGTGCCCTTGTCCAGCCTGCCCGTAGCGCGGAAGGCGGCGGCTTCGCCCTTTTGTGAAAGATAGGCGGCAACGGCATTGGCAAGCGTATCGCCTTGGTGATTGTGGGTGGGATGCATCGCCAGCCCCGCCGGTTTGTTGATCACCAGCAGATCGCTGTCTTCAAAGATGATTTCCAAAGGGAAGGGCAGTGCGGCGGGAATCGCCGTATCCTCCGGCAGATGGAGGGTGAGAACGTCCCCCGCCTCTATCCGGTCAATGCTGCGGGCGTGGCGACCGTTGCGGCAAATGCCCATCGGCTGGGTTTTCAGGCTTGTCAGCAGCCGGGCGGAGACCCCGTGCGACCGCAGGAAGCCGCCCAGCTTTCTGCCGGCTTCTTCCGGCAAAACTTCAAAGTGCAGTGTGCGCGGCATGGCAGCTCCTTTCAGGCAACACAAAAACCACCCCTCTTTTTGCGAAAGAAGAGCAGTGATTGAAACAAGCAGGCGCTGTTTTTGCTATTTGTTCCAGAAAAGCAGCAGCACTGTGGTGCCAAGCGTCAGCGTGAAGAACACAACCGTCAGCACCTTTGTGTATTTTACCAATTTATCCTCAAAGGAGCGCCCTTTGGTCTTGCCGAACAGATTATCCGCGCCGCCGGCGATTGCGCCGGAAAGCCCCTGCGACTTGCTCTCCTGCAGCATAACAAGAATTGTGATCAGCACCGCCGTCACAATCGTCGCGACCGCAAGAACAATTTGATACCATTGCATAAGCAGTTTACCTCCAAAAAATGTCGTAAGCGCGGCAAGCAGCGGCACACCCACTTAGTTTCAGTCAATATTTTAACATAGCTTGCCTTGATTTGCAAGTGTTCTTTTGAAAAAACCTGGCAAAATTCTGCAAGCCAATAGCTCTTCCATAAAGAAGACCCCCATTTTCTTTATATTATAGCACTTTCAGGCTCGCTGCGGCTCGTGTCGGCACTGTCTAGCTGTTTCATGCTCCCGCTCTCTTTTTTTTCTTGCTTCTATATCTATCCTCTTTTGCGCCTTTTGAAAAGAGGTTTTTTGGGCTGGTCATATGTGGGTCTGGCAAATACCGCCAGAAAAAATATATTCCATGCGATCTTTGAAAAACCGCACGGAATCAAAGTCTCTGACAGGGGGACTCCGAAAAAGAGACCATTTGGATGCGGGAAAATAACTTCGCCCATACCGCAATGATATGGGCGCGAATTGGGAGCGGCAGTTTGCCGCTGGCGCGCCGGAGAAGATTCGAACTCCCGACCTCGTGGTCCGTAGCCACGCACTCTATCCAACTGAGCTACCGGCGCGTATGTAAGAAATATCCAATTTTCCAAATTGCCCGGTCAGAGAACAGAAGCGCGTCGTCCGCAACTAAACGCAACCCAACATACGATTCCAACCGAACTGCCACATTTAAAAGACACATGCCCAAGCGATGGAAGTATTGTATCACAGTTTGCACTAAATTGCAAGCCTTCTTTCCAGTTAAATTTTTGTGGTGTCTGCATTGCCGTAGCTATCATCTCCCCAAGTGGTGTAAAATAGCCTAGCAGCGACCGACGACAACGCGATCCCCGGCGAGACCGCACCGCCGTTTCATCCGCGCTGCCGTTGCACTGTGGCGGCGGATATGACGTATAAGGAATGGCTGGCAGAGAGAAGCGCTTGACAGCGAAAGCCGGAAGCGTTAAAATAGTTTCAGAAGGAGATGGACAAAATGGACGAGCTGGAAATTTAGGATTGGCAGCGAGCGCCGGGACTGAAAGACCGCGCGGCTGCCGACGCAGAAGCCTTCCCGCCGCACTCCTCACTTTCCCGCCAGAGCAGCCGCCATTTCCCGCCCAGATTGTTCCAATTCCGCGCCACAGCGAAGCTCACCCAACCCAAGCTGTGCCTTGAACACAACGAGCATAGACCGGCTTTGACGATTTGTCAATCTTCCCGCAAAAAAGGATTTCCTCCGCACAGTTCGACGAACAGACATGGGTACTTGAGGGTTTGCGCCTGGGATGCGAAATGCTTACGGTCGAGCGCCTGAGATTTAAGATCTGAAAAGGAGTGAACCATTTGCGCTATTTGATCCTGTTGTCCGCTTATCTGATCGGCAGCGTCAATCCAAGCATCATTTTTTCCAGGCTGCTCTATCACCAGGATATCCGCGAGATAGGGAGCAAAAACGCGGGCTTTACCAACACCCTGCGTTGTCTTGGTTCCAAGCTTGGGGCGCTTGTTTTTTTGATTGACGTGCTTAAGGGCTTTGCCGCAGTCTGGCTTGTCGGGCGTTTTTTGCCGGAAGGCTTTGCCGCGCCGCTTGCGGGATTGCTGGTGGTGCTGGGGCACATTTTTCCGGTATTCTTCCGTTTCAAGGGCGGCAAGGGGGTTGCCACCGCTGCCGGCGTGATCCTTGCGCTGCAATGGCCCGTTTTGCTCGGGGCGCTTGCGGGCTGGGGGATTGTGCTGCTGAGCACACGCTATATGTCCTTGGCCTCCATAACGGGCGCTGCGCTGCTGCCCTTCCTTTCGATGGGCTATTCCTACTGGAAAGTGGGGACGCCGCTGAGCTGGACGCTCGGACTGTGCGCACTGCTGGGAATTACAGTCATTGTGATGCACCGCGGCAACATCAGGCGGCTGCGAAGCCACACAGAGCACAAGTTTTGGGGAGGGAAATAATACCTTGCACCATATCGGAATTGACATTGGCTCAACGACCGTCAAGGTGGTTGTGCTTGATGAGAACAAAGACATCAAATACAAAAGCTACCAGCGTCACCACGCAAAATCGCGCGAAAGGGCGGCTCAATTGCTTGCGGAGGCCTGCCAGGCACTGGGCGGTGACGAAGAGATCACCGTGTCGCTTTCCGGCTCCGCAGCGCTCAAAGCGGCGCAGTTGACGGATCTGCCTTTTGTGCAGGAGGTTTTTGCCACGCGCGTTGCGGTGGAGACCTTTGCCGGGGAGGTGGACGCAGTGGTGGAACTTGGCGGCGAGGATGCCAAAATACTGTTCCTCACCAACGGCAGTGAGGAACGCATGAACGGCAGCTGCGCGGGCGGCACCGGGGCATTCATTGACCAGATGGCATCGCTGCTTTCCCTTTCGCTGGAAGAATTGGACGCGCTAAGCCTACAGCACCGGCAGATTTATCAGATTGCTTCGCGCTGCGGCGTATTCGCCAAATCGGATATCCAGCCGCTGCTCAATCAGGGCGCGGGGAAGGCGGATATTGCGGCTTCGATTTATCAGTCCATTGTCAGCCAAACGATCGCGGGTCTGGCGCAGGGGCGTGAAATCAAG
>JAISQZ010000114.1 GCA_031273905.1 Oscillospiraceae bacterium
GCATTAACATCCGGGTTTTGGCGGTCGGCGGAATTTTTTGGTTATACATTTCCGCTTTCCGGCTTTTTTCTGATTTCCGGCATGGGGGAGGCTTCCGCCACAGAAAAGCCAACACAAAGCAGCACACAGCAAACAAGCGCCGAAAGCAGCACGAAAGCCCCCTTCGTTTCGCCCATTGATTTTCCACAGCTGCAAAAAAAATCGCCCGAAGCCATCGCCTGGCTGAGCATTGACGGCACAAAGATTGATTACCCGGTGATGCACACGGAGGATAACCAATATTACGTCCACAATTCCGCCCAGGGCGAAAGCTCAAAATACGGCGCGATTTTTCTGGATTTTCGCAACAAGGGCGATTTTTCGGATTTTTACAACGTAATCTATGGGCACAACATGCGTGACGGCACGATGTTTGGCACACTGGATGACTTCAAGAAAAAGGCCTTCTTTGACCGCGTAAAAACCGGGGAGCTGCATTTGCCGGATAAAAGCTACGAGCTGCAATTTTTTTCCTGCGCTGTAACAAAAGCGACCGGCGCCTATTATGTGAATCTCGCGTTTTTTTCACCGGCGGAAAAGAAGAAGCATCTGGAAATGCTGCAAAAAACCGCAAAATATTGGCGGGACATTGAGATCGGTGAGGAGGATCATCTCGTGCTGCTCTCCTCTTGCTCCTATGAATTCACGGACGCGCGCACCGTATTGCTCGCAAAGCTGGCGGAACTACCGCGATAAAGCAAAAATCCGCCTGCCCGCATTGAAGCGCTCCCGCTGCGTTTTTGTTGTTGTTCGCGTTATTCACAGCAAAGCTGCACCAAATCCTCCATGCCGTAGCGCCCGGCGGGCTTGTCCAGCACAAAGCGCACGGCGGCGACACAGCCTGCGGCAAAAAGCCGTTTGCTTCCGGCGGAATGCGTCAGGGTAATCACCTCGTCAAAGCCCGCAAAAATGACGCTGTGCTCCCCCACGATGGTGCCGCCGCGGATGGCGTGGAAGCCAATCTCGCTCTTCTTGCGCACCTCGCGCTTTGCCTGGCGGTTGAATTCATAGTCGCGCGGAGCCGCAAGGGCTTTGTTGACCGCATCGGCAAGGAGATAGGCGGTGCCGCTGGGGGCGTCTATTTTTTGATTGTGGTGCGCTTCCACGATTTCGATATCGAAGCTTTCGCCCAGCACCCGCGCCGCCTTTTGCGCCAATTCCTTTAGAAGCTGAATCCCCAGGGACATGTTCGCGCTGTAAAACACCGGGATGTGCTTCGCGGCTTGGTCAAGGAGCTGGAATTCCGTTTCGCCATAGCCGGTGGTGGCGACCACGGCGGGGATATGCTCGCGCAGGGCGTATTCCAACAGCCCGGGCAGCGCCTTTGGATGCGAGCAATCCAAGATTACCTCCGGTTTTGCGCCCTGCACGGCGGCAAAACTTGGAAAAACAGGGAAAGGAAAGGTGACCCCAGGCAAAGTATGCCCGGGGTCAATGCCACAGAAGACGCGGATATCCGCCTGTGTTTGGATATACTCCGCCACCGCGCGGCAAAGCTTGCCGCAGCAACCGGAAAGGGCAAGGTTGAGCATAAGAACCTCCGTTTTTTTCATTGGCGGTCTTTTTAATACTATTCCGCTGTGAAAATTGCCTATATTTTTATTGCGGGATAGTATAAAGCTTGCCACAGGGCGGGGGGATTCACACGCCGCCGCCCTATCCGCAAAGGAGTCCGTGCCGTTCCAGCGTGCCCTTGAGCCGCGCCAGCTTGCCCTCGCTCATTTCGCACAGCGGCAGGCGGCAGGGACCGACTTCCATGCCCATCAGGTTCATTGCCGCCTTGACGGGGATGGGGTTGACATCGCAAAACAGGTCGTTGCAAAGGTCGAGCCATTCCAACTGGAGCCTTGCGCTTTCAGCAAAATCCCCTGCCAAACCGGCGGCGGCGATGGCGTGCGCGGCCTCCGGCGCCACATTGGAAAGCACGGAGATCACGCCCTTGCCCCCCAAGGCAAGGAAGGCGGTAATCTGGTCATCGTTGCCCGTATAGACGGTCAGATCCTCCCCGCAAAGCTGAATTGTCTTCGCCAGCGCGGAAATGTCGCCGTTGGCTTCCTTGGTTGCCGCGATGTTGGGATGCCGGGCGAGCCTTGCGTAGGTTTCCGGCAAAATGTTGACGCCCGTGCGTGAGGGGACGTTATAGAGGATGATCGGTGTCCTGACGCGGTCGGCAACGTGGGTAAAGTGCCGCACCAGCCCTTCCTGAGAGGTTTTGTTGTAATACGGCGTGACCATCAGCAGGGCATCCGCGCCCGCCGCCTCCGCTTCCATTGAAAGCATGGCGGCATAAGCGGTATCGTTGCTGCCGGTTCCGGCGATTACGGGGATGCGCCCCTTCACCTGCGCAACGGCAAAGCGAATCACCTCTGTGTGCTCCTCGGTGTTCAGCGTTGGGCTTTCGCCCGTGGTGCCGCAGACAATGACGGCATCCGTGGAACAGGAAATCTGTTCTTCAATGAGCTGCGCGAGCTTTTCGTAATAAACGCTGCCATCCGGATGAAACGGCGTGACGATGGCGACACCGGCGCCGGTAAAAATGAGCTTCTTCATGCTAAGCTTCACTCCTAATCATAAAATATATCCCTGTGCGCAAAGCTGTTCCGCCATGAGCACCGCGCCGCCGGCGGCGCCGCGCAGGGTGTTGTGGGAAAGGCAGACAAATTTGTAGTCGTACTGTGTATCCTCCCGCAGCCGCCCGATGCTCACCGCCATACCATTTTCCAGGTTGCGCTGGAGCTTGGTCTGAGGCAGATTTTCCTCCTCAAAATAATGGAGGAACTGCTTGGGCGCACTGGGGAGGTTCAGATCGCAAACAGCGCCGCGGTACTCCCTCCAGCTTTTTAATATCTCCTCTTTCGCGGGCTTTTTGCCCGGTGCAAAACGGACAAAGACCGCCGCCATATGCCCGTCAGAAGCCGCAACGCGCAGGCACTGCGCCGTGAAGCGCGGCAGCGCCGCATTGACGATCACAGCGCCCTCAACCTTGCCGTAAAGCTTTAACGGCTCCTGTTCCGATTTTGCTTCTTCCCCGCCGATGAAGGGAATTACGTTATCGACCATTTCCGGCCAAGTCCGGAAAGTTTTTCCGGCGCCGGAGATTGCCTGATAGGTGCAGACCAAAACGTCCTGCACCCCTTCCAGCGGGAAAAGCGCGGGGACGTAGCTTTGCAGGGAGCAGTTGGATTTGACGGCCACAAAGCCGCGTTTGGTTCCCAGCCGTTTTCGCTGGGCGGGAATCACCTCCGCGTGGGCGGCGTTGAGTTCCGGCACAATCATGGGAACGTCCGGTGTGCCGCGGTGGGCGCCGTTGTTGGAAATCACGGGGCATTCCGCTTTGGCGTAGCCGTCCTCCAGCTGGCGGATTTCGTCATTTTTCATATCCACCGCGCAGAAGACAAGGTCAACCTGTTCGGCGATCTTTTGCAAATCGGCAACGGCATCAAGCAAAACGATGGATTTGAACGCTTCCGGCAAGGCTTGATCCAGCGCCCAGCGCCCTTCCATCAAATCCCCGTAGGATTTGCCCGCCGAACGGGCGCTTGCCGCCAGCGCGGTGACCTTGAACCAAGGATGCTCCGCCAGGAGCGCCACAAAACGCTGCCCGACCATACCCGGTGCGCCGAGCACGCCGACCCGATACTGTTTCATCG
>JAISQZ010000124.1 GCA_031273905.1 Oscillospiraceae bacterium
CACCTGCGCCATCTCCCGGGCAATCAGGGCTTCGCCCAAGGTGCGCGTGGCGGGAGAAGCGTAATCAAGCAAGTATTCCTGCAGGGTCATCAGGGCGTTGGGATGGCAGCAGTTTTGTAGCTGCCCCGCCTTCACCAACTGCATGAAGCGGTCGCCCGTGCGCCCCTCACGGTAGCAGGCGGTGCAAAAGCTTGGGATGTAGCCCAGTTCCATCAGCCAGCGGACAATTTCGTCCAGGGTGCGGTTGTCGCTGACCTCGAACTGTTGGGTGCCGCCGTCCTCCGGCGCACAACCGCAGGGCTTGGCGTAGCCGCCCACGCTGGTTTTGCTTGCCCCGCTGATCTGCGAGATTCCAAGCGCCAGCGCCGTTTTGCGCACCGCCTGGGATTCCCGCGTGGAAATGATCATGCCGGTGTACGGCACGGCGAGGCGGATGCAGGCGATCAGCTTGGCAAACACGGCGTCGCTGATGCCATCCTTAAAGCTTGCGGGATCAACGCCGTCAGCGGGCTTAATCCGCGGGACACTGATCGTGTGCGGACCCACGCCAAAAGCGGTCTCCAGGTGCTCCGCGTGCATTAGCAGTGCGGCAAATTCATAGCGGTAGCGCTCCAGACCGAAGAGGACGCCCAGACCAACGTCATCAATGCCGCCGCGCATGGCGCGATCCATCGCTTCGGTGTGATAGGCGTAATTGTGCTTCGGGCCGGTGGGATGCAGCGCTTCGTAGCTCTCTTTATGATAGGTTTCTTGGAAGAGAATATAGGTGCCAATCCCGGCGTCACGGAGCCTGCGGTAGTTTTCCTCCGTTGTGGCGGCGATGTTGACGTTCACGCGGCGGATTGCGCCGTTCCTGTGCCTGAGGGCATAAATCGTTTCGATGGATTCCAGAATGTATTCAATCGGATTTTCTCTTGGGTGCTCCCCGGCTTCCAGCGCCAGGCGTTTATGCCCCATATCCTGCAAGGCGACCACCTCACGTCGGATCTCCTCCTGCGTCAGCTTTTTGCGGGGAATGCGCTTGTTTTGCAGGTGATAGGGGCAATAGACGCAGCCGTTGACGCAATAGTTCGAAAGATAAAGCGGGGCGAATATCACGATGCGGTTGCCATAAAGCTCCAGCTTGATCTGCCGGGCGAGGGCTTCAACGGCATGGTTTTTATCCTCCAGCTCGCAGGCGAGCAACACGGAGGCTTCCCGGTGCGTCAAGCCGCCGCAAAGCCTTGCTTTGTTTAATATCGTGTCAATCAACGCGGCATTGCGCTTGTTTTTTTCCGCGTATGCCAGCGTGTCAAGCACTTCCCCCTGGGCAATAAATTCCTCGGCGCTTGCCGATTTTGGATCATACAAGCCGTTCTCACTCCTTGCTCCTAATTTTTGCCGTCTGCCGTCTGATATGATCGCCCCGTTCGCTCACAATCTCGTAGCCCGCGTTTTCCACGCGGCGCTGCAAGCAGAAGCGGCATTCGGCGGCTTCCTCACCAGTGCAGATCTTATTGTCATAAAGCATATATTTTTTACGCACCGCCACGGGGGAGAGGTTGGGCATCACCACATTTGCCCCGGCGAGCAGACCAAGCTCACGCCCGTTATGGTGCACGGTGCCAAGGGCGGTGGTGGCGGGCAACAGCGCCTCAGGCAAAAGCAGACGAAGCAAGCCCAACATAAACAGCGTTTGCTCCAGCGTGCCGGGGGCTTCCTTTGCAAAGGGCGTATCCCTGTGCGGCAAAAAGGGACCAATGCCCACCATATGCGGCTGAAAATCCTTAAGAAACGCCAGATCGTCCAGCAGGCAGTCCGTTGTCTGCCCGGGGGAGCCAACCATAAAGCCGCAGCCCACCTGATAGCCGATTTCCTTCAGTGTGCGCAGGCAGTCCAAACGCGGCTGAAGCTGCAGCTCCGGCGGGTGCAGGGCGGCGTAATGCGCGGCGTTTGCAGTCTCGTGCCGCAGCAAATAGCGATCCGCCCCGGCGGCAAAGAGCGTTTCATAGCTCCTGCGGCTGCGTTCGCCCAGCGAAAGCGTAATCGCGCAATCGGGGTATTCGGTGCGGATCCGCCGCACAAGCGGCTCCATTCTCTCGTCGCTGAAATAGGCGTCCTCGCCGCCTTGCAGCACAAAGGTACGAAAGCCCAAGGAATAACCGTTTTGGCAGCAGGCAAGGATCTCTTTTTCCGTCAGGCGATAGCGCTGCGCGTTTTGGTTGCCGCGGCGGATGCCGCAATAAAGGCAGTCGTTTTTGCAAAAGCTGCTCAGCTCAATCAAGCCGCGCAGATAGACCGCCTTGCCATAAACGCTTTCCCGGACGGCGCGCGCCCGCGCAAAAAGGTGCGCCGAATCCTCGTTGCTGTGGGTTTCCAGCAGCGCACGAAGCTCTTCGCGCGGGAGGGCGCTGTTTTGTTCAAGCCTGTTGATGCGTTCGATGTTACGTTTCATGCTTCTATTATAGCCCGCCGGAAGGGGAAAAGCAAGGCTTTCCGAAGATATTGTCTCAATTGATACACTTTTTCGGACATCCACCGGGTTTTTATCTATTTTTTACACGATGCCTATTGCTTGCCCATGATTTTCTGCTATACTTAAGCAATAAAGAAACAGAAAGGAAAGTGGCGATGAGACGATGGAGGGCTTGTTTGGCGGCGGGGCTTTTTCTTTTTCTGACGGCTTGCGCTTCTGAGGAATCCGGGCAAACCGTCGAGGGAGAGGGGCTTGACCCCGCAGCGACGATTGCGGTGCGGGGAACAACGCAGGTAAGCGCCGAGGAAGCGGCGGGAAATCCGGTGGCGCTCAGTGGCAGCGTGACAAAGCTTGCGCTGGGCGATGAAATCAAAATTGAAGGCTCCGGCGCTGCGGTCCAGGGCAATGTGGTGACCATCCAGGCGGGCGGAAATTATTCCCTCAGCGGAACCCTCAAACAGGGGCAGGTGGTTGTGGATGCGGAAAAGGCGGATGTAACCGTTGAATTTGCCGGCGTCAGCCTGAACAATGAAACCGGACCCGCGTTTTATGTAAAGGAAGCAAAGAAGGTAATTCTGGTTTTGAAAAGCGAAACGGTGAACAGCCTTTCAGACGGTGCGGTTTATGCTTCGGACGACCAAAAAGCGGCGGTGTTCAGCGAGGCGCCGCTGCTGCTCCGGGGCAACGGCAGCTTGGAACTGACGGGAAGCTACAAGCACGCCCTTGCTTCCGATGATACCCTGGTGGTTGAGGGCGGGCATATCAATGTGATTTCCGCTGTGAGCGACGGCTTCCACGCGAATGACGAAATTGCGGTCAAGGGCGGGGATATCAAAATTACCTGCGATTCCGACGGCATGGAAAGTGAGAAGCATTTAACCATCGATGGCGGCTTGCTGGAAATTGCCGCGGGAGACGACGGTTTGCACGCCGATAAAAATCTGACCCTGCGCGGCGGCACAATCAACATCACGCGGTCGTTTGAGGGGATAGAGGCGAAGGATAAGCTTTCTATCACGGGCGGCGGCATTTCGATCATGAGCGACGATGACGCGGTCAACGCGGGCAGCGATCTGACGATCCTGGGCGGTTCCGTCTATGCCGAATGCAGCGGCGACGGTCTGGATTCCAATGGCAATATGACCATCAGCGGCGGGACGGTCACAGTGTTTTCCGACAGCGGCGGCAACGGTCCGATTGATATCGGTGACCGGGGATATACCTTCACCGTCGCTGGCGGCACGGTGCTTTGCACGGGCGGCAGCATGGGCATCCGTGTGGATGAGGCAAGCTCCACGCAGCCTTCCCTTTGGATTAACGCGGCGGCGGCGGCAAACGCAACGTTAAGCATCGCCGTGGAGGGCGGGGGCGCTGTTCTCAGCGCGAAGCTGCCCGCCTCCAGCGGGCTGATCTTTTACAGTTCAGAAAAATTGGAGAAAGGCAGAACCTATACGGCGGAAATTGACGGCGCGGAGGTTGGCGCAGCGGCACTTTCCGGCATGAGCGCAAGCATCGGCGAAAGCGGCGGCGGCATGGGCGGCTGGGGCGATTTTTCGCCAGGCGAGGGCGGGCGCAGACCGCGCGGTGGCGGTGGGCAGGCAATGCCGGAGGAAATGCCAAGCTTTGCGGAGGGGGAAAGACCAAGCTTTCCCGCGGGCGGCACGCCGCCGGAGCAGTAGGGAGATTCCGGACGCTTCCGCGGCGGCGCAGTTTTTTGAAGCGCTCTCCGTCGCCGCAGTGGAGAATTACGGATGAATGACTGAATAATTTAGAGAATGTATCACGGAGGAAAACCATGTACCGTATCTTAATTGTTG
>JAISQZ010000162.1 GCA_031273905.1 Oscillospiraceae bacterium
CAAGCGTTTTGAGATGGTTTTTTGTTGCGCAAGGCGGACAACAGCGCGTAACGGAAAACCAGCCGAAAAAATTGGCTATATTTTTATTGCGGGATAGTATTATGTTACTGAAAAGCAGAAATCTGTTGAAAATACAGCTCTGTCAGCCGCGCGGCGCTCTGCGCGGCATCATAGCCGGCGGCGGCAAGGGCATCCGCCGCCGCCGCGCGCTTCGCGCCCGCCAGCGGTTGGGCAAGCAGCGCCGCCGCCCATTGCCCGGGATCCCCCAAGGGTAGGCTTGTGATCCGCCCGGGCAAAGCCTCCGTCGGCACCCGGTCGGAAACCACGCAGGGCAGCCCGGCGCACAGCGCTTCCGCAAGCGCCAGCGGCAGACCCTCAAACAGCGAGGGCAGCACAAAGCAATCTGCGGCGCAAAGAAAACGCGGCACGTCGTCCCGCTGACCCAAAAAATACACGCGCCGGGGTTCCTTCAGCCGCGCCGCGCACTGCTGCGCCGCCGTGCGCTGCTCGCCCTCCCCAATCAGCACAAGCGCGGCGTCAGGGCGCACGCGTTCCAGCTCAGCCCACGCTTCCAGCAAAAAAGCTTGATTTTTCTGCGCCTGAAAGCGCCCGACATGCAAATAAAGCGTCGTTTCTTCGCTTAGCCCCAACCTCCTGCGCACCTGTAGCCTCGCCTGCGCGTCGAAACGAAAGCGCTCGGTCAAAATCCCGTTGCGCAGCACCTCCGCCGAGGCAGCGCCGAAGAGCCAGTGCGCCGCTTGGGAGGAACAGGCAAGGCGGCAGGTTGCGTTGGGCAGGATAAAGCGCTTGCACCAGTCCTTAAGCCAGCGCTCCGGCAGCGCCCTCCAGCCGGAGCCGGGGTAGCGCGTGTTGTGGCTGTGCGCAATCCGGCAGGGTACGCCCGCGTGGTTTGCCTGCCGCAAAATCAGCCCCGTGGTCGTTTCCAAATGCGAATGGACGATCCTGTATTCCGGATGCGCCCGGAAGAAAGCAAGCAAACGGCGCTGATAGCGCACAGGATCCGATTGCCGCAACGAGGGTATGCGGAAAACGCGCCCGCCCAGCGAGGCAATTTCCGGCTCATAAAACATCGGCTCCGGTGCGCTGACCAGAAAATCAAATTGGATCCGGCTGCGGTCCGCGCGGCGGTAAAGATTCATCAGCATCGCTTCCGCGCCGCCGCAGTTCATCGAAAAAAGTACGTGCAATACCCGTAAGACTTCCACTTGCTTCACCCGGCCTCTTTTTGTCCTTGCATGATCTGTGGACGGCGCCCTGATTCCGGCGGATCCTTTTGAGCGGCGCCGGGCGGAAAACAGCCTATTTTTCAAAAGCAACAAAGGCGAGGCAGTTTTCGCCGCAATGCGAAACAATCGTGCAGCCGATGGTGTCCACCACCAAGCGTCTGACCTCCGGCAGCAGCTCGCGCACCAGCGCGTTGAGCGGCTCGTATTCCTGCGGCGGCATATCCGGCGTGTGCATAAAGAACACCAAGGAAGTATCAATGATCCCGCGCAGGTTGGCGATGCAGTCGCGCAGGAAGGCTTCATACGCGATCGGGCGCTTGTTGCGGTATTTTTTCCCGATCACAAGCTCGCCTGTTTCGCTTTTGACCGTCACCGTCGGGCGCAGACCCAGCAGCGTTGCGCCAAAGGCCTGCAAGGCCGAACAGCGCCCGCCCTGCTTGATGAAATCCAGGGTGTCCAGGATAAAATAGGCGCGCACTTTTTTGCGCAGCTCCAGCAGACGTTGCGCAATTTCGGCGGCGGAGTAGCCCTCGTCGCGCAGGCGGCAGGCCTGCATCACCACCATGCCGGAACCGGTGCAGAAGCTGTTGCTGTCCACGACGTGCACGTCCTCCAGCTCCTCCGCCGCCAGCTGCGACACATGGGCGCAGGAGGAAATCGTGTGCGAAAGGCTCAGGTGCACCACCGCGCAGCCCTGTTCGGTAAAGCCGGAAAAAAAAGACTGATATTCCCCGATGGAGGGCGCCGCAGTCTTTGGAAAAACCTGCCGCTCCTTATAAGCGGCATAGATGTCATCGGGAAAGATATCCACGCAATCCTTATAAAACTTGCCTTCCAAGCTAATATAGAGGGGGAAGAAGCGGATGTCGCATTCTTCCCGTAACGAGGGCGGGAGGTCGGCGGAACTATCGGCGGTGATGATAACAGGTTTATTCATAAGAAGGCAATTCGTCCTTTCCCATTTCGACCAACTTTTTTCTCTATCACTTAGTATAACAGATTTTTCTCCTGATGTAAAGGCTAGGAGGAAAAGATATCACGCAAAACGCATAAAAGTGTGGGCGAAGCAAGGGCACAGGAAGAAGAATTTCCAGCAAGTCACAGATTTTTGCGCCATAAAAAAGCTCCCCTTGCTGATTCGGTGGTTTTTCCTTTCCACCGTCTACATCGTAAGGGGAGCTATCAGATGCCGGGAACCTTTGCTTGGCTGCCGTGGGGAAAACAGGGGCAAGCCTTCGCTTACAGACCCAAACCGCCCAGTGCAATCAGACCGGTGATCGCGCTGATCAGGCCGCCGAAGGCCGCCGCCCAGTCGATCTGGCTGAGGACATTCTCATTGAGCCAGCTCAGGGGAACAAAAAGGGTTTCCCAATAAAACACAATAAGGTCATAGGGAATGTAATCATCAATGAACGCGTCAAAGAGGACATACTTCTTCTCAACGCCAACGCCGTTGATCGCGTCCTCAACGTCCTTGATCTTCGCCGCCACCTGCTCTTGGCTTATGTCGCTGACGAGCACGAAGAGCTTCGCCTCTTTAACAGTGTAATCCAGATTTTCAAGGTAGTCATCGGTGTAACGGTCGTCAGGATTTTTCAGCGCGTCCTCCGCCTTGGCGATGACCGCATTGAACTCGCTTTCGTTGATCAGGTAAAAGCGCACCGTGTTGCTCTTGACGCCGTCAATGGTCAAGGTGACGCTGGTTTCGCCGTAACGGCCGGCTTTTCCGGGCATCACGTCGAGCACCAATTTGTTCGACTGCACATTGACGGAGAAGCTCAGACCGGAACCGCTGACGATCTCAAGCTTTTGACCTTTGCTGTCCTTCACTTCCCATGAATAGGTGATTTTATTGCTGTTGAGCTTTTCATAAAAATCATCCGTCATGTCGGCGGGAATCGCCCAAGTGACTTGCTTGTAGGTCAACGCAACGGTGGTGTAATTGATTTTGACTGAATCTTCGGCGGGTTTTTCCCAGGGCACCTGAGCCGCGGAAGCCGAAACCATGCCGAATACGGAAAGCATGGTCAGCACCGCGAGCAGGATGCTAAGGGTCTTTTTTGTTTTCATAAGAACCAATGCTCCTTCTAATTTAATGATTACTGCATTTTCGGACGACACCAGTATAGCACAAGCCCCACAAAAAAGCAACTGCTTTTTGCAGATTTTTTGCCGGATTTTTTCTGTGCCGGAAAAATAGGGCGGGTCACAGGCGCTTTGCGCACCGATATCGAAGGTCAGCGCCAGCGGCTGCACGCGCATCTCATCCGCTTCTTTCGGTCAAATCTCTTTGAGCAGATCACTTGTCGCAATGATGTTCCCCTCGCCGCCGGGCAGCGCGGCAACCACATCGCCGCAGCCCAAGCGCTCCTCTACCGTAATCCGCGCCAGAAAACGCATGACCGCAGGAATGCGCCCCTTCGGGAGCTCGCGGTCGCTGCGCACGGGCAGCGCGGGCGCTTGGGCAAAGGACGTGCGCACGGTGGAGGTCAGGCTGCGGGTGGGGTGGGTCAGCTCCGCTTGCGCAAAGGCGAGGCCGCGCTTGCAGGCGTTGCCGCGCACACGGAGCGCCCCGCCCTCTTGCTCCACCTGGAGCGCACAGCCCGCCGGGCAGGTGATGCAAATGAGTTCGATGCTCATAAAAGCCCCTCCATCGTCAATTCGATTCCGTGGCTCGGTTGCAGCGCAGCGCCCTTCAGCGGCAGCACAACGCGCTCCATTTCCGGCGGACGCAGCTGACGGAAGGTCTTTTGCAGCAGCACCTGCCCGTTGCAGCACACGCGCAGGCGGGTTTTTCCCCGCTCCTCGCGCGTGCGGAAATAAACGGTCACGGCTTCCGGCTGCGCCGCCAGATCAATGCGCTGCGGCACGGCATATAAAAACTGCGCATCTGTTTTCACCAACGCAAAGCGGCGTTCCCGCGCGGCGTAACGCGCCGCGGCCGCACCGGCGTTTTCCCCGCTTTCGCTGACGTAATCCACCAGGTCGTTCACATGCACCGCGTTGCCGCACGCAAAAACGCCGTCTGTCTCCGTCTGCCCGTTCTGGTCACAGATAGGTCCCTGCGTAACCGGATCCAGCGTAACACCCAAGCCCTCCGCCAGCTCGTTTTCCGGGATCAGCCCCACGGAAAGAATCAGCGCGTCGCAGTCAATTTTTCGTCCCGTGCCGCTGATGGGGCGCATGTTGTCATCCACCTGGGCGACCTCCACCGCTTCCAGGCGCTCCCGCCCGAACACCCGCGTCACCGTGTGGCTGACGTGCAGGGGGATGTCAAAATCCCGCAGACATTGCGCAATGTTGCGCGGCAGTCCGCTGGGGACGGGCTTCGCCTCATAGACGCCCAGCACCCTTGCGCCCTCCAGCGTCAGCCGCCGCGCCATGATCAGCCCGATATCGCCGGAACCCAGGATCACACAGCGCCTTGCGGGCATTTGCCCCAATACGTTGGTGTAATATTGCGCCGTCCCCGCAGTGAATACCCCCGCCGGGCGTGTGCCATGGAGGGCGATCTGCCGGGCGCTGCGCTCGCGGCAGCCCGTGGCAAAGACCAGCGCCTTCGCTTCCAGGCGCAGCATCCCACGGGCTGTGGTCAATGCCAGGCGGAAGCGCCCGCCGTTTTTTTCAATTTTCGTCACAAAGGCCTGCGTCAGAACCTCTGCGGTGGATGCACGCAGCGCGTCAATAAAGCGCTGCGCGTATTCCGGTCCGCTGAGCTTTTCTTCATAGCGCACCAGCCCGAAGCCGTCGTGCACGCACTGCTTGAGGATGCCTCCCAGGCGCTTTTCTCGCTCCGCAAGCAAGACGCTGGCTCCTGTTTTGGCGGCGGCAATGGCGGCGGCAAGCCCGGCAGGGCCGGCTCCGATCACAATCACATCATAATATGCCTGCATCAAGCGTCTTCACCTTCTTCCCGCAATGCAGCTTTTGTTTCGCCGAACAGCAGCTCGCTGCCTTCCCCGCTCTTGCGCACCCGCGCCAGCGGGATCCCTTTTTCCTGCGCGATCAGCTGCGCCACCTGCGGGCCGCAAAAGCCGCCCTGACAGCGCCCCATCCCTGCGCGGACACGTCGTTTCACGCCGTCCACCGTGCCGCAGGGCAGGGGGCGGCGCAGCGCCGCAAGGATTTCCCCGCGGCTGATCTCCTCGCAGCGGCAGAGGATCACGCCGTAATCCGGATTTTCCCGAATGAGCGCCTCACGCGCCGCATCGTCCAGCCTTGCGCAGGAGGGAATGGGCGCCCGCACAGGATTGAACGCCGCGTTGGGCTGCACCGTCTCTCCGCTCTGTGCCTCCAGCGCCTGCACCGCCATTTTGGCAACCGCGACGCCCAGCGCCGGCGCTGCGGTCAGCCCCGGGGACTGAATCCCCGCGCAATGGATGATGTTTTCGGTATAAAGCCCCGGGCGCACCACAAAATCCTCCTCAAAGGTGGCGGCGCGGATACCGGTGAAGTAGGTGATAATCTGCCCTTGGCGGAGCTTTTCGCTGGTTTTGGCCTGCTTTGCAAAGATGGCGTCAATGCTTTCCCGCCGGGTGGAAAAATCTTCTTTTTCCGGGCTTTCCTCGGCGTTGGGACCAATGAGCAGATTGTCGTGCACGGTGCGGATCACCCCGCCGCCCTTCGTGTGCGCCCCCTTGGAACTTCCGGTGAGGAGCGTGGAGCAATGGTTGCGGGCGATGCGGTCGCTCACTTTTTTATCGCAGATGGAATTGGTGCCCCGGCGCGGGTGGATGGAAAAAAAGCGATCCCCCGCCATGGCGGCGATCTCCTCGCTGAACACCCCCGCCGCGTTGACAACCACCCTTGGATGCACTGTGCCGCGGTTGGTATGCACCGCCGTAATGCGTCCGTCCCGCAATTCCATCCCGGTGGCGGCGGTGGAAAGCGAAAGCGCCGCGCCGTTTTCAATCGCGTTTTCGGCGTAAGCAATGGTCAGCCCATAGGGGCATACACTCCCGGCAGAGGGGAAATACAGTGCGCAATGCAGCGCCGGGTGCAATCCCGGCTCCCGGGCAAACAATTGCCTGCGGCTGAGCACCTTTGCCGGGATGCCCATCCATTTCCAATAGGGCAGGCTCAGATACAGCACAAAAAACGGCATTTTTTTTGGGAAGCAAAGGTATTGCCCGTTTTGCGTGAAATCCACGCCCAGCGCGGCGCAGGTTTTGCCAAACATCCGGTTGCCGCGCTTGTTATAATCATATTTTTGGCTGCCCTTGCGGATATCCAGGCCGGGGTGGATCATGCCGTCGTTGCGGGAGGAGGCGTGCAGCGCCACGTCGCATTCCTTTTCCACCAGAAGAATATCCAGCCTGCTGCGGGAAAGCTCCCGCGCCACGGCGCAGCCCACCACCCCGCCGCCGATGACCAGCACATCCGGCGAAGCGCCCTCCAGGGAGCAATCCGTTTCGCAGGGCAGCCGCGTGGGCGCCGAAGCCTGCCCGGTAAAATGGACGTCATTCACCACGCCGGCGCTTTTGTTGTGCTTTGCCGCCAAATGGCCCGCGCGGACGATCTCGCCCCAATCGGCGGATTCCCCGCGCAGCGCAAGGTGCCCGCGTTCCGGCACGGCGCTGATCCGCCCGCCGAATTCCTTCGCAAGCAATCGGTTGAGCTTTTGGATGCCGGCCATGTGCAACCTCCTTCCAGATGACAAAAAAACGGAAAGGCGTAAAAATGCAAATCAGCGCAACCGCTCCGGAAAGCGCCGCGATTGTTCGCAATCGGATTTTCAAGCGCCGCAGCGCACTTTGTTATGTTTATTGTAGCACACTTTCCGCAAAAAAGCACGAGAAATTTACCGCCCGGCCGCATCGGATCTGCGCGGGCTGCGGCGCTTATGCCATTGCGCCCGCCGGGATCAAAACGACAGCTTTCCCGCTCTTTTTCGCGTAAGCGACTGTTTGCTTTGTGCCGCCGCTTTGCATATTCCAAACCGCAATCACCAAGGCGGAGCGATCCACCATATATTGATTCCTCTTTCTCATGCAATCCGGGGAATACGCACTTTGCAGCATGGTTTTGATATCACAGCGCACCAGCAAACTGCGGTATCGCTCTTTTTTTGCCAGATTCCATTTCAGGTCTTGATTTTCGCAGGGAATGACGGCTTCAATTTTAATATGAGGGTAACATTTCTTCAAATCCAGCAGCAGTTCCAGTGCCCATTGATCCACACCCAGCGCACAGCCGCTCAAAAAATGAGCGTAGCCGCTTTTGATCGACTTTTCAAGCTCTTCCCGGAGGCGTTTTTTGAGCGCGGCGCAATCCGGGTGGGCTTCATCAAAACCAAATGGCAGCTTTTGCGGGCGGCTGCCAGTTACGCAGCAGGTGTCCTTGCGCGTATCCATCGCGTCACCTCCAAAAAATGTTTCACAGGCAAATAATACCACATAAGATAGCGAATATCAATACTGCACATGCTATTTATTCATCGCGGGTAACGCTATACAATAACAGATAAGAAAGGATGCTGCAAATGAACAAACGTCAGCTTACCGATATCGGCGAAAGATTGCGGAAGCATCGCAATGAATTGAAGCTATCGCGGGAGCAGTTTTCTGAGCTCGCCGGAATTTCAGCGTCCTTTTACGGACAGATTGAGGTTGGCACCTCCCAAATGTCGATTGATACCTTGGTCGGTATCGCAAAGGCGCTGCATTTGCCCTTGGAATATGTTCTGTTTGGAACCGGTTATGCGCCGCCGGATGCCGATCCGGTCATCAGCCTGATCAAAAACGCCAGCGCACGCCAGATCAAGCTGCTGGAACAGGTGGTTAAGCTGTTTTTGATGAAGGTTGATTAGGGCTGCCTGCACAAAGCTGCATTCGCGACAAATCCAGATGCTTTTTCCATACTCTCCTCCACTAGGCCGCAAAAACGGAAACGTGCGGCGCATAAAAGCGTATGCCAGCGCAATGATTAGCCAAACTAATCCTTGCGCTGGTTGTTGTATGATTCCGTCGGCTGCCGCTTACTTGCGTCAAGCGCAAAAGAAAGTGGGTAAAAATATGCAGCGGAGGCAAAGGTCAAAAGGGCAAAAAGGCCCTGCAAAAAAGCCCGTGCGCTATCTCTTTGTCGTGCTCGGCTGCGCGGCGGTGGCTCTGGGGGCGGCGGGGGCGGTGCTGCCGCTTTTGCCCAGCACGCCATTTTTTCTCCTTGCGGGCTTCTGCTTTGCCAAAGGCTCACAAAGGCTGTATGACCGCTTACGCGAAACAAGCCTCTACAAAAAGCATCTTGAAAGCTTCGTGGAACAACGCGCCATGACGGTTAAAACAAAACTGTCGGCGCTGATCTCCGTTACGCTGCTGACGGGTCTCGGCTTTTTTATGATGAAAAATGTGCCGGTGGGTTCTGTGCTTCTGCCGGCGCTTTGGGCGGGGCATGTGCTGTATTTTTTGCTGCGGATAAAAACCCTCCGGGCAGACAGAAGCTTTCCAATAAAAAGTCAAGCCCAAAATAATGGAAAGCACTAAGGAGCGTGGATATGTGTTTTAGGGCAGCATAAAAACGCCCGGCTTGGAATCATCCCAGCCGGGCATAAAGGTCTTGTGTTTCAGCGCTTTGTCTGTGCTGAGGGGCGGTTGCGCTTACGAAAGCTTCTCAAAGCTGATCACTTGCCCGGTGGTCTCAATATCAGGAAAATCGCTTGGCGACGGATTGGGATAAGCGGGGTCATACATGCGAAGGCTCACACGCTCGCCGGGGTTCAGGTTCACGATAATGGTTCGTCTTACGGGCGCTTGCCCGTTGTTTGTGAAGTGAATCGAATCCAGTGTGCCGGATAGGCTGCTATCCAATTCGGCGTAAAGATCAATCGGAGTGCTTGGGAGAACGGCGTCTGAATATACTTTCACTTGATAGGTGATTCTATATAGCCCCAATTCGCTGATTACGAAATCCGTATCGCCCGCGGCATGTGTCACCGGGATGTTGGCACTGACCAGATTCTCGTCAAAGGGAAGCTTTCCCGTAAGCTGTGTATCCGCAAACGTAACCCTGTAGCCCGGCGCTACAAGAAGATTCTGTATCGCGCCCGGCGGAGAGGGCGGACAGGGCGGACAGGGCGGACAGGGCGGGTTATAGGAACTGCACGCCTCGCAAAAGAAACGGCAAGAATTTGGGATGCAGTTATTTATGCAATGCATATTCATGTGAGGATTCCCCTTTCAAGCTGAGTCTAGTAGCACAATATGATGCTTTTTGCGAATTGCTACAGCTTTGGACGGGAATTGCACATGTGTGTGTGAACGCAGGGCTTCTGCCTTGATGGCAGTTCACGCGCTGCGCTGGATAAGCCTGAAAAACAGCGGCGCCGCTTTGTGAAAAAATGCGTTGCGGAAAAATGGTTCACGCGATCCCGAGCTTGCCGGTCATCTCTTTTGTGCGCATTTCCAGAAGCTTCGAAACGCCCTCCTCCTGCATGGTGACGCCATAGAGGACGTCAGCTTCCTCCATCGTGCCGCGCCGGTGGCTGATCAGAATGAACTGTGTGTTCTTTGTCATGCGGCGCACATAGCGGGCGTAACGGGTGACGTTGACGTCGTCAAGCGCGGCTTCCACCTCGTCAAAGATGCAAAAGGGCGCGGGGTTTGCTTTGAGGATGGCGAACAGCAGCGCAATGGCCGCCAGCCCTTTTTCGCCGCCGGAAAGCAGGTCGATGTTCTGCACATTTTTGCCGGGCGGCTGCACACGGATTTCGATGGCGCTTTCCAGAATATCCGCCGGATTTTCCAGGCGCAGCTCCGCAAGCCCGCCGTTGAACAGCTCCGCAAAGGTTTCGCCAAAAAAGCGATTGATCCGCTCAAATTGCGCCTGAAAGCGTTCCGCCATTTTTTCGGTCAGCTCGCGAATCAGCCGCAGCAGCTCTTCGCGGCTTTGCTCGATGTCGCTCACCTGCCCGCTGAGAAAGCCGTGGCGCTCGCGAACCTCGCGGTATTCCTCAATTGCGTCAACGTTGATGTTTCCAAGCGCGCGGATTTTCCCGTTGACCTCCTGCAATTCCAACTGCGCCCGCATTGCGTTTTCCGGGCGGCAGCCCATCTGTTCCGCCTCGCGCGGGCTGAGCTGATAGTCTTGGTAAAGCTTTGCCGCGGCGCTTTCCATTGCCTGACGCGCCGCGCTGCGGCGTTCCTCCAGGCGGGCAAGCTCCCCGCCCAAGCGCTCCTTGCCGGC
This sequence comes from Oscillospiraceae bacterium, assembly GCA_031273905.1. Lineage (GTDB taxonomy): Bacteria > Bacillota > Clostridia > Oscillospirales > Acutalibacteraceae > WRMQ01. The sequence goes on from JAISQZ010000162.1 coordinate 10,425, forward strand.
GGAAAGCAATTTTTCTTCCCGGCGAAGCGTTTCATTTTTAGCCTGCGCGTCCTGCCGCCTGGCAAGCAGCGCTTCCATCTCGTCCTTGTCCGCCGCCGATTGTTCGTGCAGCCGCGCAATTTCCGCTTGCAGGGCGGCGATCTGCGCCGCAATTTCCCCGTTGCGCCCACGCAAGCTCTCCTGCTCCTCCAGCAGCTCCAGATCCTTGCCAAGGTGCCCTTCCTTGTGCGCTTGCAGGGTCTGCATCTGCTCACGCCTGGCATCGGCATCCTTTTCCAGCGCCAGCAGCGCCATGCGCAGCCCGGTTTCCGTCTGCAAGCCCTGCGCGTGTTCTTCCGCAAGCGCCGTGCGCTCCAGCGCCAACGCTTCCAGCTCCGCCTGGCGCTGCGCCTGCTCTTGCTCCAGCAGCGCCGCGCGTTCGCCGCCCGCCGCCTGATCCTCCTGCAATTGCAGCAGGCGGTGCGCACAGGCTGTTTTTTCCAGCGCCAGCTCTTCCTGCCCGGCGCGCATATCCCGCAGGCGCAGCTCCAGGGAGTGAACGCGGCTTTCCTGCCGGATCACCTCCTCCAGCGCACGGGAAAGATCTCCCTGCAAACCGGCGCAGGCGGCCTGGGCGGCCGCCGCTTCCTCGCCAAGCTGTTTGCTGCGCACGGTTTCCGTCTCCAGCTTCGCCTGCAGTGCCAGGCATTCCTGCCCTAGCTGCGCAATCTCGTTTTGGCGGCTGAGGATTCCCGCACCCTGCCCGCGGGAACCGCCCGTCATGGAACCGCCCGGATTGACCTGCTGGCCGTCGAGTGTGACGATGCGCAGACGCTGCTGGTAGCGCTTGGCGATGGCGATGGCGGCGTCCATATCGCGCACCACCACGGTGCGCCCAAGCTGTGCTTTGATTATCTGGCTGTATTGCGCGTCAAAGCGCAGCAGCGTGTCCGCCATGGCAACAAAACCCGCACAGCGCTCCAGACCCGTTTCGCGGAATTCCTGCGCACGGATGGCGTTCAGCGGCAGGAAGGTGGCCCGCCCGGCCTTGCTGCGCTGCAAAAGCTCAATCGCCCGCTTCGCCTCCGCCTCGGTGTCGCAAACGACAAACTGCAGCGCGGCGCCCAGGGCGGTTTCCACCGCAGCGGCGTATTCCGGTTCCGCCTTGATCAGCTGCGAAAGGGTGCCGTGTATCCCGCGCAGGGCGCCATGCCTGGTCTCGCGCATCACGGTGCGCACCGCCCCGGCATAGCCTTCCATGTTTTGTTCCAGATCCTCCAGCAGGCGCATCCTGCCTTGTTTTTGGCGCAGCTGCGCCTGTGTGCCCTCCAGGGTCTTGCGTGCGTCCAGCGCCTTGGATTCCCGGCTTTTTGCCCGCAGCGTGTAACCCTGCAGGGCGTTGTTGTGTTCCTCCGCCTGCAAACGGTTTTGCTGCAAGGTCTCCTGCGCCCGGCACAATTCCTCCTCCAGCGCCTGCGCCTGCCCCTGCCGCGCACAATCGGATTGCGCAATGGCTTCCATGCGCTGGCGCAATTCTTGTTCGGAAGACTGCGCGGCGGATTGCGCAATTTGCATCTGCGAAAGCCGCTGCGCCAAAATGGTCAGTTCCTGCGTCAGCGCCCCGGTCCGCTGCGCCAAGGCCTCGTCCGATTCCCGCGTTTTGGCGATTTGCCGCGCGGCGGTATCCAGCTCCTCCTGCTTTTCCGCTGCCTGCTCGCGCAGCGCGGCTAACGCTTCCTCCAGCGCGGCAATTGTCTGCGCAAGCTCCTGCTGGCTGGCGTTTGCGTGCACGCGGTCCTGCGTCAGGCGCGCAATGGCGGCTTCGTTGTGCTGCGCGGTGTTTTCCAGCACGGCGATTTCGCTCGTGCGCCGCAGCGCCTGTTCCTCCAGGCTCGCGCGTGCGCTGCGCAGCGCCTCCGCCCGGACGGTCAGCTCCTGCGATTGGGCATACAGCTGCTCCGCCTCCGCTTCCAGCTGCGCAAGCTCGCTTACCGCAAGATCATATTCCGCGCGGCTTTTGGTGAGCTTGTGCTCCTGCTCGCGCAGCAGCTCCACCGATTGCGTGATGGTGTGCAGCGCCAAGCCGATTTCCAGCAGCTTACGCTGCTGCGCAAGGGTCAAAAACTGTTCCGCCTTTTCCTTTTGCGCCTTAAGCGGTTCCAGCCGCCCTTCCAGTTCCAGCAAAATATCCCGCAGGCGCAGCAGATTTTCCTCCGCCTGGCCAAGCTTGTGCATCGCCGCCGCGCGGCGGTAACGCGATTGCGAGATCCCCGCCGCCTCCTCAAGCATGTCGCGGCGCTGCTCAGAGCGTGAGGAAATCAGATCCGCCACACGCCCCTGCCCCACCAAAGAATAGCCGTCGCGCCCCAGACCGGTATCCATGAACAGCTCATGCACATCGCGCAGGCGGCAGTTTTTTCCGTTGATCAAATAATCGCTTTCACCGGAGCGGTAAAGCCGCCGCGTGACGGAAACGTCGTCTTGCTCGCACTGGTTGAGCTGCCGGTCGCGGTTGTCCAGGTGCAACGTCACCTCCGCCAGCCCGAGCTGCTTGCGCTGCCCGGTGCCGCTGAAGATGACGTCCTCCATTTTGGAGCCGCGCAGGTTCTTGGTGGATTGCTCCCCCAGCACCCAGCGCACGGCGTCTGAAACATTGCTTTTGCCGGAACCATTGGGACCGACCACGCAAGTAATGCCGGAACCGAATTCCAGCCGCGTTTTATCCGGAAAGGACTTGAAGCCGTGAAGCTCCAGGGCTTTTAGGTGCATAGTTACCCCCTGTTTTGCATTGGAAAGCGCAGCGTTTACACCGCAAGCTCCACGGCTTCGCCGTCTTCCCAAAGCCGTTCCAAATTGTAATATTCCCGCTGCTCCTTCTGGAACACATGCACCAGCACCGTGCCGTAATCCAGCAGCACCCAGCCGGAAGCCCGCCCCTCAATCCCGCGCGGTTCTGCGCCGAACTGGAGCTTCAGCTCGCGTTCCAGGTCATCCGCCAGCGCCTTCACATGCGTGGAGGACGTGCCGGAGGCAATCAAAAAATAGTCCGAAAGGATCGTCTGCTCCGTCGTGCGGATCGCCTTCAAATCAACCGCCTTTTTGTCGTCAAGCACCTTTGCCGCCGCTTGCAGGAGATCATAAGGGGAAAGACCGGGCATCTTCATAGCTCCTCCTCGTCAATTCTTCCAGGCAAGCCAGGCTTGCCGGGTGTATACTTTCGCCCGTGCGTCGCAGGGCGCCTATGGTCATTTGCAAAATATACGCCACCGCCGCCTCCAGGCTCACCCGGCTGTTGCGGCGGATTTCTTCCACATCCGCAAAGCTGCGGTCGGCGGAAATCAGATCCGCCACAAAAATCACCTTTTCCAGCGTGGTCATCCCCGCGCGTCCGGTGGTATGCCAGCGCACCGCGCCCAGGATTTCCTCATCGGCAAGGCCGCATTCAGCCTCCAGCCAGGCCGCGCCCGCAAAGGCGTGGCAGACCTGCGGGCTTTGCTCCGCCGCCGCGCGGAGCGTCCGGTCGTATCCGGCGCAGCGTCTGCGATTTTCCTCCGGCGGAAAATACTTTGCGCAGTCATGCAGCATCCCCGCCAGCATCGCCTTGTGTTCGTTTGCGCCGTAGCGCCTTGCCAGCCTGACCGCCGCGTCGGCGACGCATTCGCAGTGCCAAAGCCGCTCCGGCGGCAAAAGCGGGCGCAAAAGCGCACGGCACTGCTCACGGCTTTTCAGTTCCATAAAGTCCTCTTTCGTGTATGTACGCCAGCGCTTCCGGCCTTAGCCAGGCGGAACAGTCCTCCCCCGCCGCAAGCATGGCCCGCAGACGGGT
>JAISQZ010000174.1 GCA_031273905.1 Oscillospiraceae bacterium
GGCTGAGCGACCAAAACGCGCCCAAAAAGGAGTTCTCTATGCATTTTGTCCCCTACCGTTCCCGCAGCCAACTGCATAAGTCACCCTGCGGCGCGGCGGCGGCGCGGCAGGAAATCACCCTGCGCGTGATTCTGCCGCGCACACTGTGCTGCCGTGGCGTCAGCCTCTGCTGGGGCGATTTTGACGGCGCTTGGGAGGAACAGCGCCCCTTTGCCTGGGAGGGCATGGAGGGCTGCGGAGAGGAGTGGTGGCGCCTGTGCTTCACCGCGCCGGAGCCGGGGCTGTTCCGGTACCGCTTCATCTTTCAAAGTGACTGCGGCGGCGGTCTGATCGGCAACGGGGGGCAGGGCGTTGGCTGCTTGGAGGCGGACGGCTTTTGGCAGTTGACGGTTTTTGATCCGCTGCATTCCCTGCCGGACTGGGTGCCGGGCGGCGTGATGTATCAAATCTTCCCCGACCGCTTTTGTGCTTGCGGACAAGAGAAAAAGGGGGTTCCCGCCGAACGCAGGCTGCGCGTGGATTGGGGCGGCGAACCGGAGTGGTCGCCGGATGCCCAAGGGAACATCACGCAGTACGATTTTTTTGGCGGCGACCTCAAGGGCATTGCGCAAAAACTGGATTATCTGGAGGAACTGGGTGTCACCTGCCTTTATCTCAACCCGATTTTTGCGGCGCAAAGCAACCACCGCTACGATACGGCGGATTACCTGCAAATTGATCCCCTGCTCGGGGACGGCGCGGATTTCCGCAGCCTCTGCGCTGCGGCGCACGAACGCGGGATACGCATCCTCCTCGACGGCGTGTTCAGCCATACCGGCGCGGACAGCGTCTATTTCAACCGTGAACACCGTTATGCCTCCACAGGCGCCTATGAATCCAAGGATTCCCCCTATTACGCTTGGTATCAGTTCCGCCGCTGGCCCGAGGATTACGCCTGCTGGTGGGGCATCAGGATATTGCCGGAGCTTAACGAGGAAAACAAAGAGGTTTTGGCGTTTTTCACCGGTGAGGACGGCGTGGTGCGCCATTGGCTGCGCGAAGGCGCGGATGGCTGGCGGCTGGACGTTGCCGATGAGCTGCCCGACCGCTTCCTTGAACGGCTCTATGCGGCCGCGCGGAAGGAAAAGCCCGAAGCGTTGGTGCTGGGTGAGGTTTGGGAGGATGCAAGCCGTAAATGGAGCAACGGCGGAAGACGCCGCTTTCTTTTGGGCGGGCAGATGGATTCTGTAATGAATTATCCGCTCGCCAACGCCGTCCTGCGCTTTGCGCTGGAACGCGACGCCGCGCAGCTAAGCGAAACCGTGCTCGCGCAGCTTGAACACTACCCGCCCGCCGCCATTGCCTCTTTGATGAACCATATCGGTACGCACGACACCCTCCGCGCGTTGACGCGCCTGGGCGGGGAAATGCCGGACAGCGGCCCGCGCGGCAAATGGTCGGGCAAACGCCTTGCGCCGCAGGCGCTGGAACAGGCCCGGCAGCGGCTCAAGCTCTGCGCCGCGCTGCAATTCACCTTGCCGGGCAATCCCTGCGTCTATTATGGCGACGAAGCAGGTCTGCAGGGTCATATGGATCCCTTCAACCGCGGCTGCTTCCCCTGGGGAAAGGAGGACGCGGAGCTGCTTGCCTGGTACCGCGCATTGGGCAAGCTGCGCCGGGCATATACTGCCTTTCGGGGCATCTCGTTCGCGCTTGTGAGCGCGGCGCTGGGTTGCGTCGCCTATCTGCGCCCGGCAATCTGTGCCCGGGAACCCTCAATCCTGGTGATCGCCAATGCGAATGAGCACCCAATCACCTACAACCTGCCCCCGCATTTGCACGGCGCTGCGCTTTTGCTCGGCGGCGGGAGCGCAGCGGAGACCTCCGTTTTCCTAGATGCCGCCAGCGCCGCAATTCTTTCCGTTGATGCTTATACTATCCCGCAATAAAAATAGATGCCTTTCGCGCATTTTTTGTGCGGAAAACGAAGGCTTGCTGAGGTTCTAAGCCGCGAAAAGCAAGCAAAAAAGAGGCAAAAGCGCCGAAAAGACGCGAATTCAGCCTTGTATAGGCATCCCCTAACGCCATCCCATAAAATCAAAGAAAGGGGCGTCCCGGTTTATGCCACGCAAAAAATATGATCTGGAATTCGCACCGCAAAAAAAACGCCGGATGAGCCAGGTGGGGCATTTTATGCTGGGCTTCCTTTCCATCCTGCTCCTGCTGGGTGTGCTTTCGGCAATCGCCTTGCAGCGCGACGGCTTGCTTGACCAGATCTTCGGGCAATACATCAATCCGACGGATCCAACCACCGAGGAAGCGCCCAGCGACGCCTGGAATTACAGCGGTAAGGCGGTCTTTTTGCTCAGCGGCGCAGACGACAGCGGCAAGGCGCTGCATTTTGTAATGCTGCTGCGCATGGATCTGCAAACGCGGCGGCTGGGCGTTTTCCCGCTTGATCCTGCGGCGCAGGCTCCTCTGGACGGGAAGGCGCTTTCGTTGGAGCAAGCCTATGCCCAAGGCGGTGTCAAGCAGCTCAAGGCGGCTGCGGAAGCTTTGACGCAGGACAAAATCGACCGCTGCGTCAATAGCCGCGAAAATGGCTTTGTAAAGGCCGTCAACACCATGGGCAGCGTCACCGTCGAGGTTGAAAAACGCATTCAATACCGTTCCGCGGCGTTCAGCCTCACGCTCGCGCAGGGGCAGCAGCGCCTGCAGGGCGACGCGCTGCTGCGCTATTTCCGTTATCTGCGCACCTTGGGTGAGAGCGGCCCCGCACGCCAAGCGGAGCTTATGCGCCGTGTGCTGGAAAGCTTCCTGACCGCAAAGAACGCCGCCACACCTGAGCTGATGCAAAACTATTTTGATACGCTGGTCAATCTGGTGGAAACGGATATTTCCGTGGTGGATTTTGCCGTCCAGCGGGAAATACTTGCCGCATTGCTGACGCAGGGACATCCCTTGACCATTGAGGTGCGCGAATAAAAGGAGGTTCGGTTTGAAACATCGAAACGGCGGTTTTCTTTTTGTTTTACTGCTGGTGCTGCTTGCCGCAGTGATCCTGTTTGGCTTCACCGTGCTGCAGCGGCGCTTCGGCGATGCTGATCCTGGCGGCGCACAAAGCCGCACACAAACCGTGGCAAGCACGCGCGCGGTGGCGCTGCCCTCCCCGCTCAAGCTCAGCGACGGCTTCGGTTATTACTACAGCAAGCTCAGCGACCAGGAAAAGCTGGTTTACGACGTTTTGCTGGCCGCGCTGCCCGCCTTCCCGAAAAGCATTGAGATTCCGCCGATGGAAAATCTCGCGCTTTCGGAGGTCTTTCAGGCGCTGCTGCGCGACAATCCTCTGCTCTTCCAGCTTTCCGCTGAAAGCCGGACGCGCCAAAGCGGCGCCAAAACGGAATTTATCCCGGAATACCGCATGGATCAAACGGAATATAATCTGCGCCTGGCTGAACTGGCGGAAATATGCAAAGCAATCCTCGCCGCCGTCCCGGAACAGGCCTCCAGCGTAGAAAAGGAGCTGCTTTTGCACGACAGTCTGCTCGCCGGCTGCGATTACAGCTACACCGGCAATCCGGAGGAGAGCACCGTTTACGGCGCTTTGGCGGAGGGAAAGGCCGCCTGTGAGGGCTATGCAAAAGCAATGATCCTGCTTCTGGGGCTTGCGGGGATCGATTCTTACATGCAAACCGGGGACGCCACCAATTCCGCCGGAAAAACCGAAAGCCACGCCTGGAACAAGGTCTTGATCGACGGCGCGTGGTATCACCTAGACGCCACCTGGAACGATCCCGTAGGCAGCGGCAACGAAAACGGCGGCGTTACCCACTCCTTTTTTAATCTGACGGACGGTGAGATCCGCCCCAGCCACGAGATCATCGACGGCGATAACCCCTGCTTCGCCACGCAGTCGAATTATTTTCGTTACTACGGCCTGTATTTCACACAGCTTGACCGCGCCGCTGAAACAACAATTGCGCAAAAACTTGCCGCCGCCGCGGACGCGGGCCAGACACAGATTGAATTCCGCCTTGCCGATCAACCGGCGTTTGAGGACGCGAAAAAACAACTCTTTCAAAAGCAGCGGATCTACCGCATCCTTTCCAACGCGGATCTTGCCAGCGCCGCGAAGATTTCATCCCAGACAGTTGGCTATTCCGAACACGCGGCACTATATGTGCTGCGCCTGCTGCCGGAAATCAAGTGAGGTGTATGCAAAGCAATGGATCAGGAACGCATTGAACGCGCCGTGCATGAGCTGCTTGAAGCCATCGGTGAAAATCCGGGGCGCGAGGGGCTGCTGGAAACCCCCGCCCGCGTGGCGCGCATGTACGCCGAGCTGTTTGCCGGCATGGAGGAGGATCCCGCGCGGCATCTGAAGGTCTTCCAGGAAGAAAACGCCGATGAAATGGTGATTGTGCGGGATATCCCATTTTATTCCATGTGCGAGCATCATTTGATCCCCTTCTTCGGCAAAGCGCACATCGCTTATCTGCCCCGCAACGGACGGGTAATCGGGCTTTCGAAGCTGGCGCGGATTGTGGGCTGCTACGCCCGCCGTCCGCAGCTTCAGGAACGCCTAACCGCGCAGATCGCCGATTTTCTCTATGAACGCCTGCCCTGCCAGGGGGTTGCGGTGGTGGTGGAAGCGGAACACCTTTGCATGACTATGCGCGGAGTGAAAGCCTCCGGCGCACAAACGCGTTCCTCCGCCCTGCGCGGCAAAATGCGCGGCGCCACCACCCGCGCGGAGGTAATGAGCCTGCTCAAGGGAGAGTGAATCAGCCGCAAAGACTTTTAACTTTACACAAGGAGAATACTGCAATGGCATTTTGCTTTACACGCGAAAGAACGCAAGTGATGGGCATCCTCAACCTGACACCGGACTCCTTTTCGGACGGCGGCGACTATTTTTTGCCGGAAGACGCACTGCGCCGCGCATTGGAGCTCCAAGCGCAAGGGGCGGATATTTTGGATCTCGGTGCGCAATCCACACGGCCGGGGCATAGCCCCCTGCCCTCCGCAGAAGAACTCAACCGCCTGCTGCCGTTGCTGGAGCTGCTGCGCGGCAGGCTGCATATCCCCATTTCGATCGATACCTTCTATCCGGAGGTCGCTCAGGCGGCGCTGGAACGCGGCGCGGCGATCATCAATGATGTCAGCGGCGTTGTGGATGTGAACATGGCGCGGGTAATTCTGCGGTATAACGCGGGCTGGGTGCTGATGCACAATGGCGGCGGCGCGGATGAAACGCAAAACTATTTGCCGGACGTTGTTTGCGCGGTGCGCACCGCCCTAGAGGAAATGGCGGACGCTGCCCTGCGCTTGGGGCTGAAAAAAGAGCAAATCTGCCTGGATCCCGGCATCGGCTTCGGCAAAAGCCAGGCGGATAACCTGCTGCTGCTCAAATATACCGCGCAATTTTCTTCCCTCGGCTTTTGCGTACTCGTGGGCGCT
>JAISQZ010000056.1 GCA_031273905.1 Oscillospiraceae bacterium
GGTCAATATGGAACCAGATGGTGTAGGTTTTTTCCAGCGGCGCTTTCCCCGCGAAGATGATCTGTTCATCGACACCGCCGTAATACAGGGCAAAATCATCCCCGCCGCCCTCGGTCGTCACCTTCACGTCCACCGAAAAATCAACTTTCGTCGGGTTGCGGTAATCAAAGGTCAGTGCATTGCCGCTCTGTGTCATCGTCAGGCCCGCAGGATAGGTGCCCGACACCAGCTCATACGTCCGGCCGGCGTTTGAGGAATCCACGATGGTTCTCGTCGCCACGCTGTCTTCCCCGGAATAAGCGGCCTTGGTGAAGAGCATCTGGTATTTGCCGTAGGTCTTGTGAAGCGCCGTATCCTCCGGCACATAGTCAAGGCTGTAATCCGGGGTCGGGAACGTCGGGTTGCGCCAGAAGGAGTGACCGTCAACAGCGGGATCCGCCTTCCCGCCGCGCAAAAATTCCCAGGCGTAGTCCGTCATCTCTTCCGGCGTCTTTACCAACTGCGCAATCGTAAGGCGGATCTTGTCCTCCAGCGTCAGCGGACCCCAGTTGGTTTCCATCCAGCGTTTTGAGGCCGAAACAATGATCTGATCCTTGGTGGGCGGCGGCAGACCCGCGTCAATCGCCTCCTGATACAGGCGCTCATACATCGCGCTTGCCGTTTCACCGGAACCGAAGGGCTTGTTCTTTTCGATACAATAAGCGGCAACCCCGGAATCAAGCCATTTCTTAAAGTTGGCGTCTTCATAGACGGTCACCACCTGCCCCGGCGCCGCAAACGAGCTGGTGAGCACCATCGAAACCTGCCCAAGGATCATCGCGATCACAAGCAGCAGGGAAACAACGGCGCTTTTGACTTTGATCCTCTTCCCAAGTGAATGCCCCGGCTTCTTCTCCCCCATTTTGTTGCCTTCTTTCCTCATTTTATCGCTATGCCTCATATCATTGTCACGCTCCAGTTTCATTTTCAACTTCCTTTCCCTCAAAGTGCGTCTGGAACCATTTTTCCTTTATGTCAAATCCCCGCGGTGCGGGAATCCAATCCTCTCAAACCTGAAGCCTTTCCTATTCTTTGCGTGCCGCAAGCGGCAAAAGCGGGTTCGCGTTCTCTGCGACGGCGGCAAGCTCCACCGTTTCGCCGCGGCGCAGCTCCCTGGCAAAAACCACCAGCCTTGCGTCTTTAAAGTCATAGCAGCAGGTGGTCAGGCTCAGCAGCCTGTCGCCGCTTCCCACCTCCACCGGGCTTTCAATCAGCGAACGCTTCCGCAGCTGCTCCAAAAACGCTTCCATGCTTTGGGGATTGCTGAGGTTTGCCTCTCTCCACTCAAAAAAATTGCCGCCGTCCTGCGCGGGGTCGGCATTGGTGACAATGACCGCGAATACCACCCACTGCTTTTCCTCGTAAAGCGTATCAAACGAAAACACGGCGTTCTTTTTGTAAAACGCAAGATCGCGGAACTTCTTCAACTGCCCGAACATGCTGCCGTTTTTGGTGTTGTGCCCATAGATGCTCAGATTTTGGCTTGGCTGCCCGGGCATCACACTGTTGCCGGCGTCTAAAAAAAGCGCACCGTAGCGGCTGCGGGCTTTTTCCGCGCTGTGGCTGAGGTAATATTCGTTATCCGCCGCGCGGTAAACCGGCAAATCCACGCCGGCGCCGGGGATCGAAAGCCAGCCGGAAAGGTCGCTGTTCGCCTCATAGAGCGCCGAAAACTTTGAAAGCATCCCCGCACCGGTATAAGAAAGCGTCCCCGGCCGCGTTTGACCGCCATGATAAAGCTGTGTGAGCGCGGCGTTCGACCTCCTCTGGAGCAGCCCGTCCGCCGCGTAATGCACCAGATATCCGCCGCAGCCGACAAATGCCGCCACCGCGACGCACAGCACCGCTGTGGTCCAGGTGCGAAAAGCGCTCCCCCGCAACGCCTTGCCGCCCTGCGGGGCGACCTTTGGCTTTGGCTGCGTCCTGCCCTTTCGCGCCGTTTTCGTCCTTTGCGGCAGCGGCAAAGCTTCGGAAGGCGCTTGCAGCCAAGCGTTTTTCGGCGCTGCGCTAGGGGGCGCTGGCAGCGCGGCGCACACAACGTCCCGCGCCTGGATTTCCTGCAACGCGCCGTTTCCCGCAGCGCGCGCATCCTTCCTCGCCGCCAGCTGCGCGGCAATCCACGCAAGTACCTCCGGCTGTTCCCCTGGCCGCCCGGAAACACAGTAGACCGTTTCCCCGCGTGCGCAAAATTCCGCACCCAGCGAAACGCCTCCCTCCTGCATCCAGCGAAAACGCACCGCGCGTTCCGGGATTTCCGCCGCCAGCGCCAGCGCCTCGCAAACGCTTGCCATGCCAGGCAGTGCGCCCGCGTCAAAGCCGCCAATGGTCAGCACAACCGGCGAAAGCAACAGCGCAAAACAAAGCTGCGCACTGAATTCCTGCGGATCGCTCACCCGCACGGGCTTGCATTTTTGCCGCAGAATGCCCTCACAGGCCGGATCCCGCGCGGTGCCAAGCAGCAAAACCGGAAGCTCAGCCGCCGCGCCCCTGTCCCCAGCCGAAACCGGAACAGGGGAAACACAGTCGTTCACTCTAAAAATCACCTCTTTACGTCCTGCGGACTTTGCCCGTCCGCCGGATGCTTCCTATTCGCCTTCCTCCCGCCTTCTGCGGAAAAGCAGAGAGCGGAAGCATCCTAGTTGCGGTCAT
>JAISQZ010000059.1 GCA_031273905.1 Oscillospiraceae bacterium
CTCCTGCAAGCACGGCAGCCCGCCACAGAAAACAGGCAGCCCCCGATTTGCCCTGCTTCAATGTAGTTGCTTCCCGACCGCGACGGATTTTTTCCAAAAACCAGATTGACCCGCCCGCTTGGGATATCCATCCGCTTTTGATGAAGCTCCGGTCTGTAAAAACCCCGTTTGGGGGCACTGTAACCGTCATTTTCGCAGCAACGCCGCCGCCGCGGGATCCAGATAAACCGTCACATCTGTGTGCCGACGCAACGCGGAAGCGGGGCAACGGGGCGTCACCTCTCCTTCAAGCATTGCTTTGACGGCGTCCGCCTTACTTGAACCCGTGGCAATCAAAATCAGCCGCTTTGCCCGCAGGATGGAATCAACACCCATAGTCATCGCATAATGCGGCATGGGGATATCATCAAAATAAAGTGAATTTGCGGCGATCGTGCTGGCGGTCAGCGCGGTTTTGTAGGCCTCCACCGTAAAATTTTCCGCCGGTTCGTTAAAGCCGATGTGCCCGTTGCGCCCAATCCCCAGCAGCTGCAGGTCAATCCCGCCCGCCGCCTCAATTGCCAGGCGATAGCGTTCACTTTCAGCGAATTCATCGGCGGTGTTGCCATCCAGAAAGTTGATGTGCTCCGGCAAAAAATCCGTCTGCGAAAACAGTTCCCGCTGCATGAAACTGAAAAAGCTGTTCTTGTGCTCCCGCGGCAGGTCACAATATTCGTCCAAGTTGAAGGTGATTGCCTGGGCAAAGCTGACCTTCCCTGCGGCGTACTGCGCAATCATGCGGCGGTAGCTCGGCACAGGGCTTATGCCGGTGGCAAGCCCTAAAACGGCTGCGGGCTTTTGCCGTACCAGCGCACAGAAAAGATCTCCTGCCGCCTGCCCGATGGCTTCCTCGTTTTCCAAAACATGCACATTCATGCCAGTTCCTCCTTCAATTTGTTCGCCAGCAGCCGCAAAGCCCGCCCCCGGTGGCTGATGGCATCCTTCTGCTCTGCGGAAAGCTGCGCCATGGTTTTGCCGGGAAATTCGTTTGGCAAAAAAACCGGGTCATAACCAAAGCCGTTTTTCCCCTTGGGCGCTGCGGCAACAGCGCCTTCACAAACGCCCCGCAGAAGAATTTCCTTCCCGGAAGGGAATACACAGCAAAGGGCGCAGACAAACCGCGCACCGCGTTTTTCCGGCGGCAGACCGTCCAGCAATTCCAGCAGCTTTGCGGCATTCGCGCCGTCGTTGCCGTGTTTGCCCGCAAAACGCGCGGAACAGACCCCCGGCGCACCGCCGAGTGCCTCCACGCACAGTCCGGAATCATCGCCTACACAAGGCAACCCGCTGACCGCATATCCCGCCAGTGCTTTGAGCCGCGCGTTTTCCTCAAAGGTAGTGCCGTTTTCCTCCACCTCGGGCAGCGCCGGGTCAATCACAACAACAAAGCCAAGCGGCGCCAAAATACGTTCCAGCTCCGCACGTTTCTTTTCATTTTTTGTGGCAACCAGCAGCTTCATACCTTTTCCGCCCCAAACAGCGCCGCGGCAAATTCCGCCGCCTCAAAGGGCTGCAAATCATCAATCTGCTCGCCCACGCCGATAAACTTCACCGGTATTTGCAATTCATGCTTGATATTGAGCACCACGCCGCCCTTTGCAGTGCCGTCAAGCTTTGTGAGGATAATCCCTGTTACCTCGGCGATTTCCTTGAATTCCTTTGCTTGGTTGACGGCGTTTTGCCCGGTGGTCGCGTCGAGCACCAGTAGCACCTCACGGTCGGAATAGGGCAGCTCACGGTCGATCACGCGGTAAATCTTGCCAAGCTCCTCCATCAAGTTTTTCTTGTTGTGAAGCCGCCCGGCGGTGTCACAGAGAATCAGATCCGCATTGCGCGCCTTGCCCGCCTGAACGGTATCAAACACCACCGCCGCAGGATCCGCACCCTCCTTGTGCTTGACCAGATCCACTCCTGCGCGTGCGGCCCAAACCTCCAGCTGCTCGATTGCCGCCGCGCGGAAGGTATCCGCAGCGCCCAGCAACACCTGCTTGCCCTGCGCTTTATACATCGCGGCAAGCTTGCCGATGGAGGTGGTCTTTCCCACGCCGTTGACGCCGATCACCAAAATGACGGCAGGCATGGTGATCATTTCAATTTCTTCACCGCCGGAAAGCATCTGCGTCACGATTTCCCGCAAAGCGGCTTTGACGGCATCGGCACTGCGCAGCTTTTGCTTCCTGGCGCACTCACGCAGCTTGGCGATAATCTCCTGCGCCGTTTTCATCCCGGCATCCGCTAAAATGAGGATTTCCTCCAGCTCTTCATAGGTATCCTCCGTCAGCTCCCCGCCGCCCTCCAAGGCGGCGCCGATTGCGTCACCCATAGAATCCCGCGTCTTTTTTAGCCCCTTTGTCAGGCGTTGAAACAGTCCCATACTTCCCCTCTCTACTTGCCGAACCGGTTCTGAATCCGCACCACGGCGTCCTGTGTCCGCTGCGCCGTGCCAAAACCCGTCAAACGGAAATAGCCTTCCCCTGCCGGACCAAAGCCGCAGCCCGGGGTGCCAACCACCTGTGCCTCGCGAAGCAGCAGATCAAATAGCGTCCAGGAATCCAGCCCCTCCGGTGCCTTAAGCCAAACATAGGGCGAATTGACGCCGCCCCAGACGGAAAAGCCGGCGGCCTCCAGCCCCGCCTTGATCACACCGGCGTTGTGCAGATAATACTGAATGGTTTCCCGCACCTGACGGCGACCCTCCGGCGAAAAGGTCGCCTCGGCACCGCGCTGTGTGATGTAGGACACTCCATTGAACTTGGTTGCCTGCCGCCTTGCCCACAGGCCGTTGAGGCTCGTTTCGCCGCATTTTAGCTCCTTTGGCACCACTGTATAGGCGCAGCGCACACCGGTAAAGCCCGCCGTTTTGGAAAAACTGCGGAATTCAATTGCGCAGCTTCTCGCACCCTCTATTTCATAGATGCTGTGCGGCAGATCCTCTGTGAGGAAGGCTTCGTAAGCGCCGTCAAACAGCAGCACCGCGCCATGGTCGTTCGCCCAATCCACCCAACTCTTTAGCTGCGCCGCCGTAAGCGCCGTGCCAGTGGGATTGTTTGGTGAGCAAAGGTAGACAATATCCGCGTGCCGCTTTGGCAAGGCGGGGCAAAAATCGTTTGCCTCGCCGCAGGGAAGATAAACAAAGCCGCTCCAGTGCCCGTCCGGCAGCAGCTCCCCCGCGCGCCCCGCCATGACGTTGGTATCCACATAGACGGGATAAATCGGGTCACAAACCGCCACCACATTTTCTGTTGCGAAAATATCCCCGATATTACCGGTATCGCTCTTCGCGCCGTCACTCAGAAAAATTTCGCCGATTTCCAGCGTCACGCCGCGCAGGGCATAATCCGCTTGGATCGCCTCCTCCAAAAAGATCTGCCCGTAATCCGTGGGATAGCCGCGGAAGGTTTCCGCCCGGGACATTTCCGCCGCCGCCTTCTGCATCGCTTCGACGCTCGCCAGAGGCAACGGACGGGTAACGTCGCCGATGCCCAGGCGGATG
>JAISQZ010000215.1 GCA_031273905.1 Oscillospiraceae bacterium
TTTTATTCACCAGTGTTTTCGGCGCTGGCGCGGCGGGGGAAAGCGCTTGGGCAATCTGCTGTGACATAAATCTTCGCGCAGGTTGACAAAGCCGCTCAAATGCGGTATGATACTACGTAAATGTTTTGTTCCCATCAAATCTTCCAAACGAGGTGCATCTTTTTGACAACCCGCAGCAGTCTGCGCAATATCGCGATCATCGCCCACGTGGATCACGGCAAAACCACACTGGTGGATGAGCTGCTCAAGCAGAGCGGCATTTTCCGTTCCAACGAGGCGGTGATGGAGCGCATGATGGATTCCAATGACCTTGAGCGCGAGCGCGGCATCACGATCCTTTCCAAAAATACCGCGATTCACTATAAGGATACGAAGATCAACATTGTGGATACGCCCGGCCACGCGGATTTTGGCGGTGAGGTGGAACGTATCATGATGATGGTGGATGGTGTGTTGCTGCTGGTGGATGCCTTTGAAGGCTGCATGCCCCAAACCCGCTTTGTGCTGAAAAAAGCGCTGGGGCTGGGCAAAAAGGCACTGGTGGTGGTCAATAAGATTGACCGCCCCGGCGCGCGCCCGGAAGCTGTTGTGGATGAGGTGCTGGATTTGTTCATTGAGCTTGGCGCGGACGAAACGCAGTTGGAATTCCCCGTGGTCTATGCTTCTGCGCGGGACGGTTACGCCTCGACGGACCCGGCAGTGACCCAGGGCGATATGCGCCCGCTGCTTGATGCGATTCTGCGGGAGGTCGCGCCGCCCTCTGGCGATGCGGAAGGTCCGCTCCAACTGCTGATTTCCTCGCTGGAATACGACGACTATGTGGGGCGCATTGGCATCGGGCGGGTGGAACGCGGCGCCGTAAAGCGCAATCAGCTTGTAACGCTGTGCAAAAGCGGCGGCGGCTTCCAGAACGTGCGCATTTCGCGGCTTTATCAGTTTGAGGGGCTGCGCCGCGCGGAGGTGGAGGAAGCGAGCCTAGGCGACATCGTCTGTATTTCCGGGATTGAGGGGATCAACATCGGCGAAACCGCCTGTGACCCGGAGTGCCCGGAACCGCTGCCCTTCATCGAAATTGACGAGCCGACCATCAGTATGAATTTTATTGTCAACGACAGCCCCTTTGCCGGGCGCGAGGGCAAGTTCGTCACCTCCCGCAACCTGCGCGACCGCCTGCGCAAGGAGGTGGAAACCAATGTCAGCATGCGCGTGGAGGAGACGGATTCCACGGATACCTACAAGGTTTCCGGACGCGGGGAGCTGCACCTTTCCATCCTGATTGAAACCATGCGCCGCCAAGGCTACGAAATGCAGGTTTCGCGCCCGAAGGTGATTTATAAAGAAACCGACGGCACGCGCCATGAACCGGTGGAGCTGCTGATCGTTGAGGTGCCGGAGCAATATGTAGGCGCAGTGATAGAAAAGCTCGGGCGGCGCAAGGCGGAGCTGGAAAACATGGGCAGCCGCGAGGGCGGCGCCTCCCATTTGGAATTCCGCATTCCCTCCCGGGGCTTGATCGGCTACCGCACGGAATTTTTAACTGATACCAACGGCAATGGGATCATGAACCAGATCTTTGCCGGCTATGAACCCTATAAAGGGGATATCGCCGGGCGGGAGCGCGGTTCCATCGTGGCGCATGAATCCGGCGAAACCACCGCTTATGGGCTGTTCAACGCGCAGGAGCGCGGCAGGCTGTTTCTGGGCGCTGGCGTGGAGGTATACGAGGGCATGATTGTAGGCGAATGCGCCCGCAATGAGGACTTGGTCTGCAACGTCTGCAAGCGCAAGCAATTGACCAACACCCGCGCCGCCGGTTCCGACGACGCGCTGCGCCTGACCCCGCCAAGTGTGCTGAGCCTGGAGCAATGCATGGAATTTATCAAAGAGGATGAGCTGCTGGAGGTAACGCCGCAATCCCTGCGCCTGCGCAAGCATGTGCTGGGGAAGGAGCAAAGGAGCAAGGCGCAGAACCGGAAGCAGTAAGGCGCTATGTATAGCGGGATTTTAAGGGCTGTCTGCACAAGACGGATTTCGCGCCAAACCTTGTCAATTTTTTTGCAAGACCTGTTGACAGATGCCGGACAATCTGTTTTAATTGAGCAAGCATTGTTATAGGAGGCGCATATGGAACGCAGGGGCAGCCAAGTTGTATCCAACCTCCGTTACATGGTTTTCAATTGGTATAAGTGGGACAAAAAGAACACGTTCCTGTCCTTCCTGATTGTGCCGGTGATGATTATTCTGCCCACCGTCAACGCGCTGATCCCAAAACTGCTGATTGACGCCATCAACAACCATGCAGCCCTCAGGCAGTTCATATGGATGGTGGCGGCAGTTTCGCTTGTGGCGGCGTTGCTTGGATGGCTGCGTCCCGCGCTGGTGGAAAAAAGCCTCGCCCTGCTGCGCAACGCGGGGATGCGTTATGCCGTCCTCACGTTTGAAAAACTGCTGCATATGGATTATGCCAATCTGGAGAGCTACGACGGCAGGCTGAAGCTGGAGCGCTGCAAAAAATTTGCTCTGGGCGGCGATACCGCGCCCGGCGGCATGCTGATCTGGAGCGCGACCGGGTTTTGCACGAGCCTTCTGGGCATGGGCGCTTATACCATGCTGCTGACGCGTGTGAACCCGCTTTTGCTGCTTTTGATCATCGGGATGAGTGCACTGGAATTCCTGTGCCACCAAGCGCTGCGGCGCGCTGAGCTTCGCATGGAGGATCGCGTCGCGCCCTTCGGATTGCGCTTGGAATATTTCTTCCGGCTGGCGACGGCTCCGAAGCCCGCCAAGGATATCCGGCTGACGGGCGCGAAGGATTGGCTGCTCTTTTCGATGGCGCAATCTGTGGCGGGCTATGGGAAGGTCACGCGCTGGTTTATGGGGCAGACTGTCAAAACCTCCGCGCTGCAGGCGCTGTGTGCCCTTGTGCGGGAGGCTGCGGCCTTCGGCTTTTTAATTGCCGCCGTACTGCGGGATAAGACGACGGTGGCGGATTTTCTTTTTCACTTTGGGCTGGTGACGGGCTTCTCCGCTTGGGTCAGCGGGATTTCGTGGCAGTTGGTGCATATGCGGCAGGTTGCCGCTGAATGTCAAAAATTCCGTGATTTTCTTGAGATTCCTGATCAAAAAGAGAAAAGCAGTGCGCCAGCGGCGTTCGGCGCGATAGAGCGCATTGCGTTTTGCGGTGTTTTCTTTTCCTACGAAGAGGAAGAAAACGGCGAAAACGCGCTGGAGGAGATTAACTTCACCGTGCGTGCGGGTGAAAAAATTGCCGTCGTCGGCGAAAACGGCGCGGGCAAAACCACACTGGTTAAGCTTTTGTGCGGGCTATACGCCCCGACACGCGGAAAAATTCTCGTCAACGGCGCCGACGCGGCAACGCTTGAACGCGAAAGCTATTTTGATTTATTCAGTGCTGTGTTTCAGGATTACACCTTCCTGCCCACGAGCGTTGCGGCGAATATCCTGCTGCGGGAAGAGGAGCGGGACGACCGCGAAAAGCTGGAATGGGCGCTGCGCCAGGCGGGACTTTGGGAGAAAATCCAGAGCCTGGAGGAAGGGCTGCAAGCCAAGCTGATCAAGCAAATGAACGCGGAGGCGGTTGATTTTTCCGGCGGCGAAAAGCAGCGGCTGCTGCTGGCGCGGGCGCTTTGCAAAAACGCCCCTGTGCTGATTTTGGACGAACCCGCCGCCGCGCTGGATCCCATCGCGGAGGAGCGTTTATATGCGCAGTACCGCGCATTGATGCAGGGGAAAACAGCGTTTTATATTTCGCACCGGTTGTCCTCCACGCAGTTTTGCGACCGCATTTTCTTTTTGCAGGGGGGCAGGATCGCGGAGGTCGGCACACACGAAGAATTGCTCGCCCTGCAAGGCGGTTACTGGCGGATGTTCCAGACACAGGCCTACTATTACCAGAAGACGGGAAGCGGGGCGCGGGAAGCGGGGGACGGGATGCCGTATGCCGCGCAGGGGGTGACAAGCGTATGAAAAAGCCGCCAAAATCGCCCGTCCGGCGCGGTTATGCCGATATACGGGCGCGCGCTCCGGCGGTTCTTCCGCTGACCGCGCTTTCCAATGTGCTTGCAGCCGTCACGCCGTTCATCAACATCGTGTTCCCTGCAAAGATCATTGATGTGCTTTTCACAAGCAAGGATGTAAAAACGCTGGCGGCATTGGCACTTTCCGCCGTGCTGCTCAATTATGCGCTGTCGCTGCTGCAGGCGGCGGTGCGGGCGCGGCTTGTTATGCACGATGAACACCTGTGGATTGGCGAAAAAAACAGCGTCACCGAAAAGATGCTGCGCATGGATTTTGCCGCGCTGGAGCAGGCGGCGTTCCGGTCAAAGGTTGAGCAGCACCGCGATGAGGGCGCCAATGAGGGCGGCGTGTTTATGCAGCTGCTTTGGGTGACGAGGATTGCGGTGCGTTCCTTTACGAGCATTCTTTCCGCCGCGATTTTGATGCGGCATTTTTGGGCGGTTATGTTTACCCGCACGGGCGAAAGCTTTGTGGAGGGTCCCTGGCTTTCCGCTATTTTTGCCGGATCGGCGCTTATGGTTGGCGGTGTTATGGGCTTCATCACGGGGAAAATCAATCAGAAAAGTGTGAAAATGAGAAAGCAGTATGCGGATATCAACCGTGTGTTCAGCTTTTATCGCGACATGATTACGGATTACAAAACGGGCAAGGAAATCCGCATTTTTAAGGAACAGCCCTTTATCCTCAGGCACGCGACGGCCGAGCTGGTCACCCGCGGGGTAAAGCTGCAGGAAAAAATTTCCAGCTATTACGCAATGAACAACGGTCTTGCCACAATGCTGTTTTCCGTTGTAGCGTTCGCGCTTTATCTGATGATCGGTCTGAAGGCGCGGGCGGGCTTATATTCCATCGGTGATATGGT
>JAISQZ010000229.1 GCA_031273905.1 Oscillospiraceae bacterium
GCAGCTTCGCAAGATCGGCACAGACCAGGCTGCCAACAATATCCTTGCCGAGCGCCACGGTCAAATTCGATTTTGCGGCACCGGCGCGGTAATTTTCGGAATCCACCAGCTCACGCAGCGAAACCACCGCGCGTACGCGGTTGGGAACTTCCACCCCCACGGCGGGCTTGCCGGGGATGGGGGCTTCAATCCGCACCTTGGTCGCGGCAAGGCGCAAGGCAATGTCGTCTGCCAGAGCGGTGATCTTGCTGATCTTCACACCCTCCGCCGGGCGAAGCTCATAGCGCGTCACGGCGGGACCACGGCTGCGCCCCACCAGATCCACCGCTACGCCGAAGCTTTCCAGCGTGCGCAGGAGCTTGCGGGCAATCATATCCTCCTCGCCCGAATCGGGCTGCGCGGCAGCGGCGCGGGGCAGGCTCAGGCAGCTCAGCGGCGGCATGGCATAGCCCTCCTTGGTGTCCGAAGCTCCCTCTGCCGAAGGTGCGCTTTGCGCCGCCTTTTTTACCGCTTCCCCCGCCTGCTGCGCCTTGGCGCGCTGTTTGGAGGATGGGAAGGCAACCTGCGCCAATTCCTCCACGCTGCGCTGTTCCAGCGCCTGCGCGGACACATTTTGATCGGCGGCCTGATCCTCCTGCTTTTTTTCTTTGCCGCCAAGGGGAAGCAGCCCAAGGTTTTCAAAAAGCTTTTTGCGCAAACCGTCGTCGTCCGCTTCTTCAGGCAGATGGGTGCTGATTTCCTCCAAGGGGAGCGTCTGCGTGCGGGCAAGCTGTGCCTGCGTTTCTTTCTTGGAAGGCTTGCGCGGCAGCGGCTCTTCCGGCGCTGCCTGTTCCTTTTTTTCGCTGCGGGAGGTCAGCCGTGCGGCAAGACCGGTGCGCAGCGACGGGAACGAAAACAGGATTGCCGGCAGCAGAAGCAGCAGCGAAACCGCCGAAGCGCCCAGCTTGCCGCAGGTCAGCCCTAGGCTCACGCCGATGGCTACGGAAAGCAGCCCGCCGTTGCGCAACACCTCGGAAGCCTTCCAGGTTTCTTCGGTGTGGTCAATTGCCTGCGAGACAAGCAAGGTCCACGAAGGGGCGCTGGCTGCCCCCTGCGCGGCGTTAACCAAAAAAGTTTCGGCCGGATGAAGCAAAAGGTAATCCAGCACACCCAGCAAAACGATCATCGATGCCAGCCCCAGCAGCTGCGCCCGCTGCGCCCGCAGATCCTGGTACCGAAACAACAGGTAGGCGCAAAAGAAGCAAAAACCCGCCCAAAGCAAAAAAGTGAAGCCGAAGCCGCCCCAAAAGAAGCCCTGCACCGCGCTCCAAACCAACTGCCCGGGGATGAAGGCGACGCAAAGAATCAGCAGCCCCAAAGCGCCGAGAAAAAAACCAAGGCGCAACGGGGAGCTTTGCTTTGGCGGCGCCTGCTTCTTTGCGGCGGAGGATCGTTTTTTCGCGGCGGGCACCTGCTTTTTTGCGGGGGCGGAACGCGGCTTTTGCGCGGGCTTTTTTTGTGCAGGCAAGTTCAAATCCCCTCTCATTTCCTGTGAAAATTATAGCACAGCCAATGAGGCTTGTCAATTTTTCTCTTGACTTCTCCGCGCAGCTGTGCGACACTAGGCAACAAGCACTTTGGATTGGACAGGAAGCCGCAGCCGCTGGACGCAAAAGGGGGAACACCTTATGACCGCACAGCCCTTGGCGCTGACGCTCATCAGTGACACGCACTATTATTCCAAACGAAACGGAACCAGCGGCAAAGCCTTTGCGCTGGACAATCAGAAGAGTCAAAAGCTGCTTGTTGACGCAGAGGAAACCATCCGGGCGGCGTTTGCGCAGATTGCGAAGGACGGACGCTCGGACATCGTGCTGCTTTCCGGCGATGTGGTCAATAACGGAGAGCTTGCGGCGCACGAGGAAATGACCGCCCTGCTGCGCGGTTTGCAGGAGGCCGGAAAACGCGTCTTTGTTTTGACGGCAACGCATGACTACGACAAAGGCAGCCGCTATGAAGGCGATCAAAAATTCCCCGCGCCCTGCGCCGAACGCGAAGACCTTTGGGAGCTGTATTACCCCTTCGGCCCCGCCGAAGCGATCGCCGTCCACCGCCAAAGCCATTCCTACACGGCGCAGCTCGCCCCGGGCTACCGCCTGCTCGCGCTCAACGACGACAGGGACGGCACGGGGCACAGCGGCTTTTCGGAGGAGCTGAGGGTCTGGATCAGGGAACAGGCTGTGGCAGCGCAGGCGGAAAAGCAGTTCCTGCTTACAATGACGCACCATCCACTTCTGCCGCCTTCCCCTTTTTATGCGATCATCGGCAAGGGGGACGTGATGAACAATGCCCCGCGCCATATTGCGCTCCTCGACGAGCTGGGGATTTCCTTCTGCTTCACAGGGCATACGCACATTCAGGATATTTCCTATTGCGAAGCGCCCAGCGGCAGGATTTTTTATGACATCAGCACAGCCGCGCTCGTGGGCTATCCCGGCAATTTGCGCCATATCGTCGCCGACGCGCAGGCGAACACGCTGGAGGTTAGCACGGAAGCCATCACGGAGCCGGTGGTTTTTTCGACCGGCGGCGGCAGCTTGGAGCAGCGCCTAGAGCGGCAGTTCTTCGGCATGATCCGCGACGTGATTGCCGCTGCGGGCAGCGATATTGAGCGCTTTGCGGAAATGGCGCGGGCATTCAGCGTCAAGCCACGCCTGAGCTACCGGTTCGGCTGGCTGCTCAAGCCCGCTGTGCGCTGGCTGAACAGCCTCAAAATTGGCACAATCGCCCGCTGGACGCGCGCGGAAACAGGGCTGAAGCCCGAGGACTATGCCGCAATCAAAAACGACAGCGCAGTGACCTTCATCATCGATCTGGTGATGCACCTCTTCGGGGGCGACAGCCCCTATGCGCCGGATACCGCCCATTACAAAATCACCGTCGGGCTGCTCAACATCATCGATTCCTTCTTGCGGA
>JAISQZ010000041.1 GCA_031273905.1 Oscillospiraceae bacterium
ACGAAGCGGCGCGGGATGTTTTCAACCAGCTCACAGCCGCAGGGCTGCGTGCGAGCATGGATGAGCGCAGCGAAAAGATCGGCTACAAAATCCGGGAAGCGCAGATGCAAAAGCTGCCCTACATGCTGATCATTGGCGAAAAGGAAGCTGAAAGCGGCGCGGTTTCCGTGCGCAAGCGCGGCGAAGGGGATTTGGGCGCGATGCCCCTGGAGCAGTTCATTGCCGTTGCAAGGGCACAGATTGCGCAAAGGGAAATCTTTTCCTAGGGCGTATTTGCACTGCCCGAAGCACTCTGCGTTTGAGCGGAGTTTGCGCCAAAGGCGAAAAAAATTTTGCCGCCATACCGGCGCGTTGTTAAGAAAATTTGTTTTTTCCTTTTAGCGGTGTCCGGTCTCTCGCATCTTCATACGATTCCGCTGTGAAACGATAGACAAGATTTTGATTGCGGGATCGCATCAATCTAGATAAGGGGTTGCTCAAGCGCATGGAGCCATCCTATGACGTCATTATCCTGGGCAGCGGGCTTGCAGGGCTTTATGCCGCGCTGGAATTAGGGGAAGCCGATCCCCCGGTTTCCGTTTTGGTGCTTTCCAAGCAGGCGCCCACGG
This sequence comes from Oscillospiraceae bacterium, assembly GCA_031273905.1. Classification (GTDB taxonomy): domain Bacteria; phylum Bacillota; class Clostridia; order Oscillospirales; family Acutalibacteraceae; genus WRMQ01. The sequence goes on from JAISQZ010000041.1 coordinate 609, forward strand.
ATTCCGGCAGCTCCTTGGCGCAAGGCGGCGTTGCTGCGGTGCTGGAGCAGGAGGACGACAGCTTCGCCCTCCATGCGGAGGATACGCTTGTCGCGGGCAATTATCAAAACGACCCCGCCGCCGTGGAGGTTCTCGTGCGCGAAGGTCCGGAGGATGTGCGCCGCGTGATGGCGCTTGGCGTGGAATTTGACCGCGACGCCCAGGGCGAACTGGAAATGAATCTGGAAGGCGGGCACAGCCGCCGCCGCATTGTCCATCACGCCGACCAAACCGGCAGGGAGCTGGTGGATAAGCTTTTGCCGCGCGTTCTGGCGCTGCCCGGCATCACCCTGCGCGGGGACGCAACCGCCTATGCCGCGCGGCGGCTGCGGGGCGGCTTTGCCGTTGAGACGCTGGAAAGCGGCCAGCCGCGGCAATATGTCTGCCGTTTTTTGCTGCTTGCCACCGGCGGGATCGGGCGTGTTTATCGCCGCACAACCAATCCGCCGATTTCCACGGGGGACGGCATCCGCTTGGCATATGAACTGGGCGCCGCAATCAAGAACCTGCGCTTCGTGCAGTTCCACCCCACCGCCTTTGACGGTTCGGATCACGAGGAGCAGTTCCTCATCAGCGAAGCGGTGCGCGGCGAGGGCGCGTTTTTGCGCAATTGCAGCGGAGAACGCTTTTTGCAGCGCTATGATCCCCGCCAGGAGCTTGCCCCCCGGGACGTGGTTTCCCGCGCGATTGTGCAGGAAGCGCGGCGCACGGGTTCCAAGCGCTTTTACCTGGATATCCGCCACCGCGGGCGTGATTTCGTCTGGGAGCGCTTCCCGGGCATTGCCGCCGCCTGCAAGGAACGCGGCTATGATATGGGCGGCGAGCTGATCCCGGTTTTCCCCTGCCAGCATTATTTAATGGGCGGCGTGGCCGTCAATTTGCAAAGCCGCAGCACGGTGCCGGGCTTATACGCCGCCGGGGAATGCGCCCACACGGGACTGCACGGCGGCAACCGCTTGGCAAGCAATTCCCTTCCGGAAGCGCTGGTGTTCAGCCGCCGCGCCGCGCAGGATATTATCCGCCGCGCACACGACGGCAGCAGCTTTCCCGCTGACAGCGGCGAAAGCGCAAAAATGCTTCCGCCCCCTTGCGCACACGCGCGAAGCGTCCGCGAGTATGACCGGCTGCGGGAGGAAATTCAAGAGGAAATGCAGCGGGCATATTTTGTCTTTCCGGACATTGAGGCGCTGCCCCGCGCCGCCAAACGGATGCGCACTTTGTATGAGTCGCTCAAGGCGGAGGGCGCTGCGCCTGACAAGGAATACGCACAAATCCTTTCGCTCGCCTGTGTGGCGGCGCTGATTCTGGAGGAAGCTGAGGAAGCCCTATGATCCCCTGGTTTACGGTGGATGAGCTATTGCGCCGCGCCCTGCAAGAGGATGTGAATTACCTCGATCTTTCCTGCGCGTTCCTTTTCGCACCGGGGCAGCGCAGCAGCGCCTACCTGCTTGCGAAAGCGCCGGGCGTGCTTTGCGGCGCGGAAATTTTTGTGCGCGTGTTCCAGTTGCTGGATGACAGCCTGCGCTTCACGCTGAAAAAGCACGACGGCGAAGCCTTTGCGGCGGGCGACATCCTGCTGGAGCTGGAGGGCGAAACAGCGCTGCTGCTCCAGGGCGAACGCACGGCGCTCAATTTGCTGCAACACCTTTGCGGCGTTGCGACACAGACCGCGCAGATTGTCGCCCTGGTGCGGGGCACCGGCGCACAGATCGCCGATACCCGCAAGACGCTGCCGGGTTTGCGTGCGCTGCAAAAATATGCCGTGCTCTGCGGCGGCGGAAAAAACCACCGCTTCAACCTCTCCGACGGCGTGATGCTCAAGGACAATCACATTGATGCCTGCGGCTCCATTGAAGCGGCGGTACGCGCTGTGCGCACAAAGCTTGGCCACATGGTCAGGCTGGAAGTGGAAACCCGCAGCCTGGACGAGGTTCGCCAGGCGCTTGCCGCCCGCGCGGATGTGATCATGCTGGACAACATGCCACTTGAAGAGATGCGGCAGGCGGTTCGCTTTGTGCGCGCAAAGGCCGAAAACAGCGCCACCGTGCTGGAGGCTTCCGGTGACATCAACGCCGAAAATGTTCGTCAGGCGGCGGAAACCGGGGTGGATGTGATTTCCATTGGCGCACTGACGCACTCAGCGAAGGCGCTGAATATTTCGATGCGGCTGGAGACCGGCGCTTAAGAAAAAAATAACCGGGCAGCCCCTTGACTTTTTATGAAGAATGCGCTAAAATGAGCATGTGGCGGGGCAGGATTTCCTTCCACAAAAAAAAATACCGCGCACAGGAACGATTGAGATGAAAGGAGCATATCTGTGGATATTGGAGGTCTTTTTAAGCTGTTTTTGATCCCCTTCGCTTTCTTTTTTCCGGCGATCATCCCCATCCCGCTGCCGATTTTTGTTCCCGGCGAGTGGATTGATCAGTTGATTGCGGCGGTGCAGGGGCTGTTTGCCTGACTGACTGCCCCGTGTTTACCCTCTTTCCCGAAAGGCGGCGTTTTATATGAATGAAATCATTGGAACGTTCTTGTTTGCCGTCGGCGGATTTTTTTGCGGTTCAGTGATGTTCAGCTATCTGATCGCGAAGATTTTCTTCAAGGTGGATATCATCGAAAAGGGATCCGACCACAACCCCGGCACAACGAACGTGCTGCGCTGTGTTGGCACAGTGCCGGGCGTGGTGTGCTTGGTGCTTGATGTGGCAAAGGCGGCGGTTCCGGTTTTTGTGGCCCGGCAGGTGCTGCCGATGGAGTCGCGCTGGTTTGCCCTCGTGGTTGCGGCGCCCGTGCTTGGTCACGCGTTTTCACCGATGCTCAAGGGCAAGGGCGGCAAGGCGATAGCCGCAAGCTTCGGCGCGTTTTTGGCGGTCAGCTCGGTGGGGCAGCCGGTGGTGCTGTATCTGGCGCTTTTGCTGATGTTTTTCAGCGTGGTGATTGTGATCAAGCCGGATTCCCTGCGCGTCATGGTTTGTATGCTTGCCTTCGTGCCGCTTTGCTATGCGCTGCCCGCCCCCCGCTGCGCGGGGCTTGCCGCGTTGCTGGTTGCCGCGACTGTGATTTTTAAGCACATCACGAATTACGGCGATGAAAAAGCGCAGGTGCGGCTTCTGTTCGAGAAGAAAAAGTGATACATCTTATTTGATCGGAAAAAATTTTGGGCTTCGGGTTGAAAAAAAATCAGCCCGAAGCCCTTTTTTATCAAGGAATCTGCTAAAAGACCGTCGAAGCCGGCAGCCCCTACAGATCCCTCCCGCCGTTGCAGGTGAACCTCCACGCCACAACGTCACCGCTTTTGAGGACATACTTATCACAGGACATGGAAGGCTGCGCACCGTTTACCAGATAGATCCAGCCGCTCATGCCGCCGCTGCTCCCTGCCGCAAGCCCGCCGATGGAGCGCACATAAACCCCCATAGCGCTGCGCGTCGTCTCAATGGCAACGCCGCTCCGGTCGAGCAAATTGTAAACGCTTGGCACCTCTTCGGTGAACGCAAACTGCCTTGCAGCAAGGATGCTCCCGTCGGGATACGACGCCAGCGCGGTTTCGTTGCCGTTGGCAACCGCCGTTTTGCATTCGATGGAAAGCGTGACGCTTTTTGCGGCGACCGCCGTGGTTGTGGCCGGCGGCTCCGGCGCGGGGATTCCCGCAGCGGCGGTTGTCGCCGCAGGGCGCACGGTTGTGGTCACCGCTGCGGACTTTTTCGTATAAATAAGGCGGGTTGTGCCGCTTTGCGGCACGGTGACCGCCGCATACCGTGCGGGGTTTGCCGTTTGCGGCGAAGGACTTGCCGCACTTTGCGCCGGCACGGGGATTTTTGCCGCCGTCTGCGCGGCACCGCCCGGTGCCGTCCGCGCCGGAACCTGCCAGGCGGCAGGCAACGTCAGTGTTGTCGGCGCAGCGGATGCCTGCGTCGCGCCTACGGACACGGCTTCTGTGCGACCTGCCACCATGCTTACCGTGCCGCCCACATCCTCTGCGCCGGAGGTTGTTTGCGCCGAGGGCAGCGTCACAGCCGGAACGGAGACGGAAACCGGTTCCCTTGCCGCTTCCGCGCCGCAGCCGCCCAGCGCCAGCCAAGTCAGCGCGGCGCACAGCAGGCGGAATATTGCTTTTTTCATACGGCGGTTCCTCAGTCCGTTACTGTATTATTTCGCAAGCAAAGTCATACCATTATCGCTTGTCTTTTTGGCGCAATACTGCGTCAAAAATGCTCGGAATACACAAAGTATTCCTGCGTTTTTCTTTGTCTTGCAACAAAAATCCTGCGCCCTAACTGGCAAGATTTTACTTGCGCCACGCCCAGCCGAAGAGCAGATAATGCAGCACCCAATCCCATGCCGCTTGCAGCCAGCGGAACACACGCTGCCAGCAGGATTCAGATTCCAGCATCTTCACGCCCACGGCAAAAAGCTTGCCGGAATCGTTCGTATAATAGAGCGTGCCGTCGCCGCCAGAGATCACGCTTGCGAGGCAATAATTCCGATCGGCTTCCTCAGGTGTGAAGAGGGTCTGCACGGCCGGGACTGCGGCGCTGGCATTCAGAACATAAACGCCGCCAGGCGCAGCGTTTGCCGTGAAATAGACGTAGCGTTGCGCACCGTAGCCAACGCTGACCAGCGGCGAGGACTGCACGGGTGCCGCCGTCTGCGCGATATGCGTCACCTGCATGGAAGCCAGGTCAATCACCGCCAGCACGCCGGAATAATCCGCCGCGCTGCCGCCGACATAGGCTTTCCCGTCAGCCACCGCCGGGGTGCTGGTGCTTTCTGCGGCAAAAAGCACACTGCTGCCGCCGCCAAAGGTTCCGTCATTTTGCAGCGTGATTTTATGCAGCCGCCCGTCCTTGCTCGTCAGCAGCGCATGGTTGCCGTCAAGCACCGCCGTCGCGCGCACGGGCGCACCCAGGGCAAGCGTGTCCAGCACCGCGCCGGTGGTTTTATTCAAGCTGGTCAGGATGCCGTCGTCGCCCGCAAAAATCACCGTGCCGCCGAAAACCACCGCGCCGCTCCAATAATAGCCTTTGCCCGGGTTGGCGTGCGTCCAAAGGACGGTGCCGTCCGAAGCGTCCACGCAGCGGTATACGCCATAGCCGTAATTGGAATCGGTCCAAGATACGCAGACCGTGCCGAAGTATAAAAATCCGTCCGAAAATGTCAGCGTCGTCATGGACTGATGCTCCAACCCATCCTG
>JAISQZ010000061.1 GCA_031273905.1 Oscillospiraceae bacterium
GAAGCGGATTATCATTTCATCGAAATTATGGGTTGCCCGGGCGGCTGCGTCAACGGCGGCGGTCAGCCGATTCAGCACGCGGTGGTGCGCAACTTCCACGACCTGCGCACCATCCGCGCGGCAACGCTTTATGAAGCCGACAAGAACCTGTCCGTGCGCAAAGCGCATGAAAGCCCGGCAATCAAGATGATTTACGGCGAATACCTCGGCGAACCCGGCAGCCATAGGGCGCATGAGCTGCTGCATACGAGCTATACGGCGCGACCGAAATATCAGTGAATATAAAGTCAGCCGGGAGCGAGGGGCAGAGAAGCGATTTCCGCGCCTTACATTAAGCGCTCGGTTTTGCGCAAAAAGCGCACGGAACGCGCATACGCCGCAAATTGTGCGCACGGGCGGACGCACGCAGGGCGAAAAACATGGCTGCGACTGAACCCCCCTTGCGGAAAAGATAGCTGACCTTTGCGCCATCGTGGGTATTTGAAATGAAACACAAACGATCTTTCCTTCTTCTTTTGCTTCCCCTTGCGGCGGCCGCCGTCATTGCGGTTTTCCTTTTGCAGCCCAAGCCCTATGCGGATTCCTCCTTTGCCATGGGCAGCGTTGTGGAACAGACCGTCTGGGGCAAAAAAGAAAACGGCGACCTCACCGCGCGGATTGCCGACGCGATTGCAGCGCTGGAAAACGAGCAGCTCAGTGCGCGTGCGCAGGGTTCCGGGCTTTGGCGCATCAACGCGGGGGAAGCGCTGCGCACAGAGGAATATGGTGAATTGCAAGATGCCCTTCTGCTTGCGCTGGAGCTTGCGCGCGCGACCGGCGGCGCGTTCAGCCCCGCCTTGGGTCCGCTGATTGACCTTTGGCGCATTGATAACCCGGACGGCGCCGCACCGCGGCTGCCAAGCCAAGCGGAAATTGACGCCGCGCTTTCCCTGTGCGATTACAATGACATCGCCGATTCTGATTTTTCACTGGCGGCGCAGGGCATGAAGCTCAGCCTTGGCGCGTTGGGGAAGGGCGCCGCCTGCGACAGTGCGCTGCGCTTGCTGGAGCGGGACGCGGTTGACGGCGCGGTGCTTTCTGTGGGCGGGAACATATTGACCTATGGTCAAAAGCCGTTCTGGCAGCCCTTCAAGATCGCCCTGCGCGACCCGAAGGGCGCTGCGGAGGAAAGCATCGGGCTGTTCCGGCTGCGGGGAACCAATTTCATCTCCACCTCCGGCAGCTACGAAAAATATTTTGAGGTTGACGGCAAGCGCTATCACCACATCCTGGATGGCACAACGGGCTATCCCGCTGAAACCGGTGGGCTGATCGCCGTCACAATCCTGCTGAAAAAACAGGGCTGGTCTCCCGGAGCCGATTACGCCCGTGCGCAGAACATGCAGCCCGGCGCGGTCGCCGACGCCCTTTCCACCGCATGCTTCCTTGTGGGCTTTGAAGACGCGCTCCCCCTGCTGGAGGCGTATGGCTGCGAAGCGCTGTTCATTTATGAGGAGGGCATCGTCAAGGCGACGCCCGGGGCGAGGGCTTGCCTGGAGCTGACAAATGAAGCATATCACTGGGCGTAGACGCGCCCTCAGGCGGGGTGACGTTTTGATTTTTTTGTTGTTTTTCCTCGCCGCGCTGAGCCTGCTTGCGCTGCAAAACGCGAAAGCGAACAAGCCCGCCGTTGCCTATGTCCGTCAAGGCAAGGGCGAGGTGCTCCTCCTTTCGCTGGAACGCGATCAAACGATTGCGCCGGCACCCGGCGTGGTGATTGAGGTGAAGAACAGGAGGATCCGTTTTGCCGCGTCGCCATGCCCGGATCAACTTTGCGTCCATTCCGGCTGGCTACATAAGGCGGGGCAATCGGCGTTTTGCCTGCCTGCGCGTGTGTCGCTTGTGATCGGCACGGCAAAAAAAAGCGGGGTGGATGCCGTTGCGTATTGATCGAACGGCAAAAACCTCCGGCAGACCGCCTGCCGCGTGGGCGGCCTATTGCGGGCTGCTTGCTGCGCTGGCGGTTACGCTTTCCTGGGCGGAGCAGCTCCTTGCGCCGCTGCTGCAATTGCCCCTTGGCGCAAAGCCCGGGCTTTCCAACATCGCCGTGATGCTTGCGGCAAGCGTGCTTGGGCTGCCCGCAGCGCTGGCGGTCGCACTGGTGAAGGCGCTTTTTGCGGGGGTGACGCGGGGCTTGACCGCGTTGCTGCTCAGCGGCGGCGGCGGGCTTTGCAGTGCGCTGCTGGTGGGCGCGTTCCTGCGTGTGCGGCGGCGGCATTTGAGCGAAATTGGCATTGGGATGCTGGGCGGCGTGACGCACAACCTAGCGCAGTTTGCTCTTGCGGCGGCGCTGATGCAAGGCTTCGCGGTTTTTCTGGCGGCGCCGGCGCTTTTGTTTTTTGGCCTGCTTTCGGGCGCGGTGACGGGGTTGCTGCTTCAATTCATTCAACGCTATTTGAGGAAATAAGGGGGGGAGGCTCCTTCATGGGATTTTTTTCGCAGAAGGGCATCAAGGTGGGGCACAGCAAAGAAACCAGCGCCCTCAAGCCCGTGCGGATTGAGGGCTGCGCTGAGGTGACGCTGCTGATGAAGCAGCACATTGGCGCGGTCTGCCGAGCCACGGTCCAAAAAGGGGATCGCGTTTTGGTGGGGCAGGTGGTGGGGGATACCGATGTCCCGCTTGCCGCGCCCATCCATGCCAGCGTTTCCGGCACGGTGAAGGGCTTTGCGGATATCCGCGTGCTCAGCGGCGAGGACATTCCCGCCGTGGTGCTTAGCTCCGACGGACGGATGGAGGAACTCCCCTTTGCGCCGCCCAAAATGGAAACGCAGGAGGAATTTTTTGCTGCGGTGCGCGCTTCCGGGCTGGTGGGGCTGGGGGGTGCGGGGTTCCCGGCGCACGCCAAGCTGCGCAGCGCCGCGGGCGATGTGGATATCCTGCTCGTCAATGCCGCGGAATGTGAGCCATACATCACTGCGGATCATCGCGAAGCGCTGGATGCCGGTGAGGATATCCTTGCGGGCATCCGTTTGATTGCCCGTTTTCTGGAAATTCCACGGGCAGTCATCGGCATCGAAAATAACAAAGGCGACGCGGTTAACCACCTTAAGGCGCTGTGCGCGGCGGCTTCCTGCGCAAGGCTGCAAATCACGACGGGCGTGCTGCCCAGCCGTTACCCGCAGGGGGCGGAAAAAATGTTCATCCATTCCCTCACGGGCAGGGTGGTTCCCTTGGGCAAGCTGCCCTCCGCCGTGGGTGCGCTGGTGATGAACGTGGCAAGCGTCGCTTTTTTGGGGCGTTATGAAAAAACCGGAAAGCCCCTGATCAGCCGGACGGTCACGGTGGACGGCGGCGCGGTGAAAACGCCGATGAACGTCCGCGTCCCCATCGGGATCAAGCTCCAGGAGCTTATCAGCTTTTGCGGGGCAGGGGAGCTGCGCCCCAAAAAGATCATTCTCGGCGGACCGATGATGGGCAGCGCAAGCCCAGATCTCAACGCCGTGATCAGCAAATGCAACAATTCCGTGCTGCTCTTTGACGAAGCGCAGACGGCGCTCAAGCCGGAAAGCGCCTGCATCCGCTGCGGCGGCTGCGTGGCCGCCTGCCCGATGAAGCTGCTGCCCGTGCAATTGGAGCAGGCCAGCCGTGCGCGGGATGCCGCATTGCTGGAAAAGCGCGATGTGAAGGGCTGCATCGAATGCGGAAGCTTCTCCTACGTCTGCCCTGCCGGGCGGGAGCTGGTGCAGCGCATTCGCATGGGCAAGCGTCTGCTGCGCGAGGCGCAGCAAAAACAAAAGGAGGCGGCAAAGGCATGACAAACGTCCGGATTCAAGCCCCGACGGGCGGGGAAGCCTTGGCGGTGGTCAGCGCAACGCCGCACATCCGCAGCTCCCGCAGCACGCGGGGGATTATGCTTGACGTTCTGCTGGCTCTGCTGCCCGCTCTGGCGGCATCCGTCTGGTATTTCGGCAGCCGTGCGCTCATCCTTGCGCTGCTTTCGGTCGTCAGCTGCGTCGCGTTTGAATGGGTCGCCCGCAGGCTGATGAAACGTCCGCAGACCGTGGGTGATTTGAGCGCGGCGGTCACCGGGCTGCTGCTTGCTTTCAATCTGCCCGCCACGCTGCCGCTTTGGATGGCCGTCCTGGGCGCGTTTGTGGCGATTGTGGTGGTCAAGCAGCTCTTCGGCGGGATCGGGCAGAATTTTGTCAATCCCGCCATCACGGCGCGAATTGTCCTGACGGTTTCCTTCGCCACGCAAATGACCGCCTTTCACGCGCCCAACCGCCACTCCTGGGGTACGGACGCGGTGGCGCAGGCGACGCCGATGAAGCTGCTTTCCGCACAGGCGCCCGGCAAATTTTCCGCCGAAGGGCTGCCGCGCCTGCTGGATATGTTTCTGGGCAACCGGGGCGGCAGCTTGGGCGAGGGCTGCGCTGCGGCGCTGCTGCTGGGCTTTGCCTATCTTTGCGCGCGCAAAGTGATCACCCCGCTGATCCCCCTTTGCTTTGTGGGCACAGTGGCGGCGGCAAGCTTTGTCGCCGGCGGATTTTCCCCGCTGTTTTTGGGTTATGAGCTGCTGGGCGGCGGTTTGCTGCTGGGCGCTTGCTTTATGGCGACGGATTACGCCACCTGCCCGATCAACTGGAAGGGCAAGGTGGTCTTCGGCATCGGCTGCGGGCTGCTCACGGCGCTTATCCGTCTGTTCGGCAATATGCCGGAGGGCGTATCCTTCTCCATTTTGCTGATGAATCTGCTCGTGCCGCACATCGAAGCGCTCACCGCGCCAAAGCCGTTCGGGAAGGAGGGGAAGGCACATGACAAAGCCAAAAGCCGGACCCGCTGAGGTTCTGCGCGCCGCGCTGGCGCTGCTGCTGATCTGCGCCGCCGCCGCCGGGGCTTTGGCGGGGGTAAACGCCGTCACGAAAGCGCCCATTGCCGCCAATGCCGAAAAGGAGGCCGGCGTCGCACGGCGGCTGCTTTTCCCCGGCGCGGCGGTTACGGAAAAAGCCTTGGGCGCAAACGCCTATTATGAAGCCCGCAGCGCCGAGGGCGAGCTGCTCGGTTACGTGATTGACACCGCCGCGCAGGGCTATGGGGGTGAGGTGCGCTTCAGCGTCGGGCTGAGCGCCGAGGGGAAGGTGCTTGCTCTGCGGGTGCTTGCCGCCGATGGCGAAACCCCGGGGCTGGGGCAAAAAATCAAGGAGACAAGTTTTCTTGATCAGTTCAGGAACGCGGAAAAAGCCGTTGCGCTCGGCGGCGGAATCGACGGCGTGGCAAGCGCCACGTTTTCCAGCCGCGCGGCGGTGGAGGCCGTCAATCAAGCCTTCGCGCTGTTTGAACAAATTCAAAAGGGGGGCGTTTCGTGAAAACAAAGGAAAACCTGCGCACGGAGCTGTTCAAGGGCTTCCTCAGGGAAAACCCGGTGCTGCGCCTGGTGCTTGGCACCTGCCCCACACTGGCGGTGAGCACCTCGGTGGAAAGCGCCCTGGGCATGGGCGCGGCGGCGACCGCCGTGTTGCTGTGTTCCAATCTGCTCATTTCCGCGCTGCGCAGAGTGATCCCCGATAAAGTCCGTATCCCGGCATATATCACCGTCATCGCAGGCCTAGTGACGGTGGTGCAGATGCTGGTGAAGGCCTATTTGCCGGCGCTGGACAAAAGCCTTGGCATCTATCTGCCCCTGATCACCGTCAACTGCATCATCCTTGGACGCGCGGACGGCTACGCCAACCGGCACAGTGTCGCGGCCGCCGGCTGCGACGCGGCAGGCATGGGCGTGGGCTTCACCGCCGCGCTGTTTTGCATGGCGCTTGTGCGCGAGGTGCTCGGCGCGGGCAGCTTTTTTGGTCTTTCCCTGTTCGGCGCGGGCTTCACGCCGGTGCTGATTTTCATTCTGCCTCCCGGCGGATTTTTTGTCTACGGTGTGCTGATCGCCATCGCGAACCATATCAGCCGCAGGAAGGGTAAGCCGGTCAGGGAAGCATTCGGCTGCACGGATTGCGACATGGCACAGGGCTGCCCCGCCGCGGCGCACTGTGCGCTGCCGGGAGAGGGCGAAAAGGAGGCGAACGCATCTTGAAGGAATGGGTTGCCATCTTTTTTACTGCGGTTTTGACGCAGAACTTTGTGCTTGCCAAGTTCCTGGGCATCTGCCCCTTCCTTGGGGTGTCCAAAAAAATCAACACAGCCACCGGTATGAGCCTCGCGGTCATTTTTGTTATGGCGCTTGCCACCGCCGCCACCTATCCAATCAACGTTTTGCTTGAACAAAACGATC
>JAISQZ010000007.1 GCA_031273905.1 Oscillospiraceae bacterium
CCCCGGTGTCCTTATGCGGATTTGCCATACATCACCCGCGCCGCAAGCGCCGGTTCATCAGTGATTACGCCGTCGCAGCCCCAGTCCCGCAGGCTGACCAGCGCGTGCTCCAGATTGACCGTCCAAGGATTGACCATCAGCCCAAGGCTGCGGCATTCCTCCAAATACGCCTCATTGACAAGACCCACCATCGGGTGCAGCGCCGCCAGATGGTATTTTTTCGCGAAAGCGCCGATGTCTTCGTATAGCTCCTCGCAGCAGGGGCTAGCGGGCATATAAAGCAACGCGGTGCGCACGTCCGCGTCCGCTGCGGCGCAGGCAAGTAGCATGGCCGGATCGAAGCTGGAAATCAGCAGCTGTTTTTCCAGACCGGCTTGCTTCGCCAAGCGAATTACCTCGGCGGCGCTTGCGGTGTCGCCATCCGGCGCACGCTTGATTTCCACATCAATCACCTTCAGCCCGCCGCACAGGGCATAAAATTCCTCCAGCGTCGGGAGCCTCGTCCCGGCAAATTCCGGCGCGAAGCGGATCCCGAAATCCAAGCGGCGCAGTTCCTCGAGCGTATGGTCGCAGATGCGCCCGCGTCCGTTGGAGGTGCGATCCACCGTGTCATCATGGCAGACGACAAGCCTGCCGTCCTTCGTCATGTGGACGTCGTTTTCCAGCCCGTCAACGCCCAGCGCGATGGCGCGTTCAAAGGCGGGCAGCGTGTTTTCCGGCGCGATGCGGTTCGCGCCCCGGTGCGAAATAACGAGGGGCATCTGCAAAAACTCCTTATTTTAGATGTTATTCTCAACGATCAAAGCGCAACCTCCAGCCGGTGTTCCCCGGGCGACCCTGTGCAGCGGAGGAGCCAGGCTTCCCCGCCGGGGATCGCTTCCTCCGCGCATTGCAGCGCGGGATCGGCGCTGATGCGCTCCGCCTTGCGCGGCAGATAAAAAATGCTCTCCGCCGCCGCGTCGTTTTGCAGCGACTGTATAAAGCCCGCCGCGAAGCGCCCCGCCGCGCGGTCATAGCTGAACCCTTGCAGCGTCCCGTTGACGGCAACGGGATAAGGGCGCGAAAGCACGCGCATCAGCGGCTGGTCAAAAAAGTCCTCGCTATAGGTGTAATAGGTATTGCTCCAAGCATAGGAATCAAACAGGTTCAGCAAAAATTCGATGTGCGGGAACCAGCTTTCCCCCTCGCCGCCGCCGCCCCATTCCCCCACCAGCACAGGGCTGTGCAAACGTTCCTGCGACCGCCGGTGTTCCTCAAATATGGAACCGACGCGGTCGTTGCTTGCATAGGCGTAGGCATCGGTATCCACCATAAAATCATAGGCGTGCGGCGAAAAACAGACGTTTTCCTCCCGCCGCCCATCCGTTTGCGGCGCTTCGGCGGAATAAGGGATCCCCAAATTGGAATAATAGCTGTTTTCCATCATGATAACGCCGTTTTGCGTGCATGCACGCACGGCGGCGGTCATGCGGTTGAGAAAAGGCGTTTAGCGCTCCAGGTCGAACTTGCGGATCAGTCCGTCCGCGGCGGAGGTGACCTCGCGCAGCATCCGGCGGGCAAGAAAATGGAGCGCCTTCGCCTTATCGCCCTTGGCAAACAGCGCCTTTAAAAATTTGATCCGGTGCATCTGCGGGCTGGTCAGCGCATACCGCAGCAGCCTTGCGATCATCCTGCGGAAGACCCTGCCGCCCTCTGTTCCCGGATAGGGTTCATTGAACAGGTCAAAGCCGAAAAACGCGGGCTGCCCGGCATAGCGCCTGGCAAGCATCTGCCAAAGCCCGGCAAAATGTTCCTGTAACCCCAGACCCTGCACGGGGTCGTTGTTCCAAAAATGGTCGAAGGCGCGTTGCACCGCCTTGCCCCAAAAATAGCCCTCCGCCCAAACAAGTTTGGCGGGCTTTGCCCGATAACCGTCGGTGAGCGTCGCCCAAAGCGGTGCGCCGTCACCACAGTTGATGCCGAAGGAGGAATAAAGATCTTGGTGCATATCCAGAAAAATATAGACACCATACTGCGCGGCGCGGCGGAAAATCTCATCCACGGAGCGCAGATAAGCCTCGTTGAACTTTCCTTTTTCCGGTTCCAGGATTTCCCAGCAAAGCCCAAGGCGGATCACATTGAAGCCAAGCGCGTTGCAGCGAAGAAAGAAAGCGTCGTCCAGATTCAGGCAGAAGCGGTCGTAGCTTTTTTCCTCCTCGGCCACATCCTTTTCGCAGGCGTTGACGCCGCGAAAGATGCGCTCGCGCCCTTGCTCATCCACAAAACGTAGCCCCTGTGCCCTGATATGCTGCATCGCGCAGTCCCCTTGTTTCTATTTTTTGATATAATTCAGCGGGTTTTGCGTTTTACCGTTGATGATCACCTCAAAGTGCAGATGCGGCCCGGTGGAATTGCCTGTGTTCCCTACGCGGGCGATCGGCTGCCCGGATTCCACCCGTTCCCCAACGCTCACGGAAATAGAACCGGTATACAGGTGGGCATAACGCGTTTTAACGCCGTTGCCGTGGTTGATCAGGATCTGGTTGCCATAGCCGGAATTGGAGCGCTGGATCATTTCCACCTTGCCGCTCTTCGCCGCCACCACCAGCTTGCCGCTGGCGGCGCCGCCCCCGGCGATATCCACGCCGCTGTGGAAACCGCGGCTGCGGTAACCATAGGGCGAGGTGATTGTTTTTAACTGCGGAACCGGCCAGACAAAGCCTTGCGCAGAGGGGTTGATGTTATAGGTTTTGCCGTTATAGGTGACCTTTGTGCTCTTTCTGCCGATCTCGCGGCGCTCGGTCACGGGTTCCTTCGTGCGTCTGCGGGAAAGCTCCACCGCGCTCACCGGCTGCCCGTTGACATAGGTGACGCGCTCGGTCACAAGCTCCTCCCCGTTGACGCCCTTGGTGCGGATGCGCATTTCGCCGCGATAGAGGTCGTAATTATCCGTGCTGACCGTTTCATACGGCACCGAAGCCTTGCGCTGCTGCGTGCGCACCACCTTCACCTGCAAAAACGCGACCCGTTCTGAAATAACCACCTTGCCGTCGATGGGCAGCGTCTTTTCGCCATACTGCGGATTGAGCGCGCGCAGGCGGCTTTCGCTCATGCCGTGCGCCCTGGCGATGGAATAAAGGGAGTCGCCCTCCTTAACGGTTACGGAAACCTCGCCCGCCTTGGTGCCGTTGAGCTTTTTTGAAAGCGCCGCGGCATCCATCATCAAATCGGAACGCGCGGGATAAAAGCCCTGCCGCAGCTCTATGTTTTCCACAAAGCCCACCGTATCCTCCGCGCCAAGCTTCATGTTGCTGGAATAGGAGCTTTTGATGGATTCCAGCACACCGCTGGCATCCGTCTCATTTTTGATCGTCGCCACGAGCTGATCTTCCACGTAAACGCCGCAGGCGCCAATCACCGCTTGCGCGGAGTTTTCCAGTATCGCGTCGCAAAGGCTGTTGGGATCTGTCAGTTGATCCGCGCTTACGCGCTCAATGGAATATTGCGCACCCTTATCCGCGCCCTGCTCCCCTTCCGCGGAAACATGCCCAAAGGCCGCTTCCTGCGCGGAAAGATAGACCGCCTCATCCGCCACATAACCAAGACTGCGGTTGTTATAAGTGATTTTAAGTGCGTAGGTCTGGCTGCCCACCAGCTGCACCACAATCAGCAACACCGCAAGCGCCGCCACGGGGCAAGCGCTGTTGAACGCCGTGCGCAAAATGCCGGCATAGTCCTGCGCGAACCCCCGCAAACGATTGCCCAGGGGCTGCCGCCCGCCTTCGCGTTCCAAGCGCACCCGGTGCGCCCGGGCGCTATCCTCCCAAGCGCGGCGTACCCGGTCGATCGTCAAATGGCGCAGCGCGAGCGCGAACGCCCGCAGCATGTGCCACAACGCCAAAACGCCTTGCGCAAAATAGGGCAGGCTGCGCCTGAGCAGCCACTGGAAGGGACGTGCCGTGCGCAAGCCGAAAAAATAGGTCAGCGCGAAAATCCGTCGCAAAATCAGCCTGACCGGCACATGATACAACGGCACGCTGTCATCCCAGAAATCCACCGCGAACGAAGTCCAATCCGGGGCTGGCGCGGGCGTTTTCGGCTTCGCCGTTTGTTCCGGTTTTGGCGCTTTCGGCTTTGGTGCGGACGTTTTCGGTCGTAATCCCTTTAACGATTCCGCTATCTTTTTAAAGCTTGGCTTTCCCTGCTTCGCCGCTTTCTCCGGTTTGGGCGCTTTCGGCTTTGGCGCTTGTTCTGGTTTTGGTGCTTGTTCTGGTTTGGGTGCTTTCGGCTTTGGCACTTTTTCTGGTTTGGGCGCTTTCGGCTTCGCCGCTTTCTCCGGTTTCGCCGCTTTCTCCGGTTTCGCCGCTTTCTCCGGTTTTGGCGCTTTCTCCGGTTTTGGCGCTTTCTCCGGTTTTGGCGCTTTCTCCGGTTTTGGCGCTTTCTCTGGTTTTGGTGCTTTCGGCTTTGGCACTTTTTCTGGTTTGGACGCTTTCGGCTTTGGCGCTTTCTCCGGTTTTGGCTCTTTCGGCTTTGGTGCGGACGTTTTCGGTCGTAATCCCTTTAACGATTCCGCTATCTTTTTAAAGCTTGGCTTTCCCTGCTTCGCCGCTTTCTCCGGTTTTGCCGCTTTCCCCGGTTTTGCCGCTTTCTCCGGTTTTGGTGCTTTCGGCTTTGGCACTTTTTCTGGTTTGGGCGCTTTCGGCTTTGCCGCTTTTTTCGCCCGCGCCGCAAACTCCATTGCCTCGCGCTTTGCCGCTTCCACCCGCTCGTGTTCCGGCGGCGGCGTGGATGCCACAATTTCCTCCGGGCGGATAAACCCTGAACGCGGCGGCGCACCGGAATCCGCTTCCGGTGTTTGCGCCCTGTGCGCATGCTTCGGCTGTTTTTTCACATCCGCTTCCTCCCGTGGCTGTTCCTGTGTTTTGAACTTCCTTTTTTCCTCTTCAAGCTTGAGCGCTTCCGCAATCAGTGCAAGCGGAATTTCCCCTGTCATGGCCAGGTCAACGGCGATGTCTTCCTCCGAGGCGCTCATCAGCCCCGGAACCGGCAGCGTGCCCTTCTCCCAAGCAGTTTTTGCCATGTGCCGCACGCGGTAAACCGCTTCCTCCGCGGTTTCGCCGGAAGCACCGTCCGCCTTCCCTAGCGGGTCGGTTCGGTTTGGCATAATACTTCTCACTTTCTCAAACAGAACAAAAAAGGTCGCCTTGTGTGGATAGTATAACACAAGACGGCGACAATTTCAAGTCAATTAGGCAAAGTCAGTTAAAATATTTACATTTTGTCATTTTTTCAGCAGCGCGGCAAGTCCCCGCGCGATGCGCCAGGCAAAGGATTCGGGGTTGACCTGGAGCGGCGCGGTGTGCGGAAAAAGCAGCGCCATGCGCAGCGCAAACACCGCAAGGAAGACCGCGCAAAAGGCGACCAGCGTCGCGCGGAACCAGCGCGGCGTGGTTTTTCGCCAGCGCAGCCATTTGAACGCCCACAGTGCCGCCAGCAGCGGAATCATCCAAAACAGCGGATGCATCCGCCACGCCGCCGCCCAATCCAGCTGCAGCGCGGCCAGCCAGGCGCGTGTCATGCCGCAGCCCGGGCAGGGCAATCCGACCGTTGCGCGGAAAACACAAACGCTCCCCGTTGCCCATTGGCACAGCGCCATGAAGATCGCAAGGGGGACTGCGATTTTTGCAGCCCCCCTCATTTTTTGAAACAGTTGCTTTGCCTGAGGCCGCAGCGCCTCGCCGTCGCGTATCCTCATCCTACGGCATGATGGGCGGCTGCGGCTCGTTATACTGCGGGGGGGCGCCCTGCTCCCACACGCGGTTGAGGAAGGCCTGCGTTTGGAACATGGCAACGAACCAGCCGGCGGATGCCACAACATAGAGGAGGATCCACAAAACAAAATTGGAATCGTAGCGTATGCCGCGCTGCACGCCAAGTTCCATCAGTGCCTGATCCACCGTGTAGAGGTAATAGAGGATGACCGGAAAACAGAGTATGGAAATCCAGACCAAGTTGGTGTTGACGGCCTCGCGCCCGAGCGCCTTGTTGATTTCTTCTCCGGTTTTATAATCCCAGATAAGCCCGTAAATGCCGCAGGTGACAATGGAGAGCAAAAAAATCTTGATGGGTTCCTGTTTTTCACCGATATACATGCGCGTTCACTCCTTTACATATAACAGCTAGCGTGGCTATAGTATACGTGCTTATCAGAGGGATGTCAATGCTTTTCGTCGAAAAATTAAGAAAAGCGGCGCAACCTCGGGCACATGAATCCGCTTTGGGCGGACGCTGTTTTTTGCGCTGCGGATGCAGGAAGCTTCCGCCCGCCTTCAAATCCCGTGCGCAACGCCCCGGCAAAACCGGTCTTTTTTGCGGGATTTTTTTTGGCATTCAAGCCATTATACAGGAATTTTTTTCTTCTTTTTCACCGCCGACCTCGCTTTAGCTGTGGAAAACTCTGTGGAAAGAGTGCAAAACTCCCGCATATTGGCACTTTTGGCTTGTAAAGCTACTCACTTTTCAAGAAATCAGGCGGCGGGCGCTGTGGAAGAAGTTTCAATCAGACGGTTGCAGCAAATGAAAGCTTTCCGCCGCGCTTTCCTGCAAAACGCCGCCAAGCAACACACCCTCCAGCTGCCAGCGTGCGCTGACAAGCAGCAGATCCGCCTGTTTGCCCGGCGCTATGGAACCGATTGTTTTTTCCGCGCCGATCACCCGTGCGGGATTGATCGTGCAGGCCTTGAGCGCCGCGCGTTCCGCGATGCCAAAGCGCAGCAGGGTTTGGAATTGTGCAAATAGGTCACATGCACCTCCTGCCAGCGTAACGCCGTCCTCCATGTAACACGCGCCGTTGCGGCGGAGAAAAATCTGCCCGTTGATCTCGTGCGCACCCTCCGGCAAGCCTGCGGCGGCAACCGCGTCGCTCACCGCCACCGCCCGCTCCTCGCCAAGCAGCCGGAACAGCAGGCGCAGCATGGCGGGATGGATGTGCACGCCGTCGCAGAT
>JAISQZ010000087.1 GCA_031273905.1 Oscillospiraceae bacterium
GGCGCAGGTGCGGGTGCGGGCACAGGGAGCGGAACCGGTTTTGGCAGGGCGGCGGGCCTGGAGACCGGCGCAGGCCTGTGCTGCGCCGCTTCCTGCGCCGTGCGCTTCGCCTTTTGCTCCCGCGCCTCCTGCACATGCTCTTCCAGCGCCTCGACGCCAAGCGCAATCCCCTTCGCCGCCGCTGACGCGCCCGCCGCCGCCAAGCCGGATTGCAGCGCGAGATCAACAAAAGGCTCCGCTTTTTTCATCAGCGGCTCCGCGCGGGCAAGCAGATGCTCCGCCGTCTGCCCCGCCTGCTCCAGGCGACCGGCAAAGGTTTCTTTCGGCTGCGGCTGCGGCTGCGGCTGCGGGTGTGGATGCGGGTGTGGTTGCGGCTGCGGCTGCGCCGCTGGATTATGTACGGTTGCCGCGCCGCGCTGCCCCTGTCCGCCGCGCCTGCCAAGCTCCAGCATCTGCTGACGGTATTGCGCAACGGCGCTGCTGTTCGGCGCTTCCCGCTTCGGCGCCGGGTTCGGCCTTGCTTGCTGTTCCATGGGTCGTCATCCTTTCTGCGCTCAGGGCTTACGTTATTTGATTACAAACGGTTCTGATATTACTATATTAGCCCGGGGAGAAATTGGTGAACGAAAACAGAAATTTTACAGGCTATGACATTCTCCAACAAAATAATTGCCAAAAACTGTTATAATTCTTGACAACGACCATTTCTGCGTGTAGAATAAGAAATGCGTAAGACTAATCTGGAAGGATGATGGAAAATGGCAATCGCAAAACGGACGCAGCCGGAATCGGCGGCAAAGAATGAGAGCCGTCTGCACGAGGCGGAGGCGCAGCGGCGGCAGATGCTCGAGCAGGAGCAAGCGCGCATCCGCCAGCTCGCGGAAAAACGGGGGCAAAACGAATACAGCATCATGGAAGGGCTTGTGGAGGGAGATTTGCAGCCGCGTGCGCTGAAGAAAATCGCGGCGGACGCCCTCGCGGTCAGTGAATGGTATCTGCGCTTCATGGTGGTTGAAAAGCTGGGGCGGCAGGTATTGCTGGATGTGGATTACACCAAGGATGAGCTGCAATCCTGGCTGACCCCGTTTGCGCTGGAGGATTCCAACAGCTATATCCGCCGCGCGGCGATCAAGCATCTGACGGATCTTACGGCGCTTGCCAAGGCCTCCTCTGAGGACGCGGAGCCCTGCGTGCGCAGCAAGGCGGTGGAGCGCCTGTTCTGCTTCCTGGACACGCCCGAAGCGCTGGAAGCGCTCAACCGGGTGACGCTGCAGGATCCGGAGCCTGCGCTGCGCCATATGGCGGTCAAGCGCATTGTTGACCAGAGCGTGCTGGCCAAGGCGGCAAAGGAGGATGCGGAACCGGAAATCCGCAAATCCGCAACGGAAAAGCTCAGCGGTCAGGACGATCTCGCTTGGGTGCTGCTCAACGATTCCTCCGTGCTGGTGCGTTCCGCGGCCGCGGAGCGTATGACCGACGTGAAGGCGCTGGTGCAGGCCGCCGCCAAGGTCAGCATCCCGCAGCTGCCCGCTGCTCCTGCGGCGGATCCCGCAGCTATGCTGGAGGAACTGGACAAGACGATCGAATAGAGAAAAATGCAATTTCAATAGAAGCAGCTTGCATCTTCCGCTTTTCTGTGCTATACTGCAAGAAAAGCACGGAAAGGCGGAAGGCTTATGCAGCTCAAGCCGCTCATCAGGGAAACCCGCAGGCAGATTTATCGGACAAGCTCCATCCTCTTTTTGGTGCAGCTATTCGGTGCGCTGGGCGCAGGGTTCTTTTTTGTTGTGCAAAACATTTTTGGGGTGCAGGGGATCCTTGGCGCACTGGAACCCGCCAACGAAAAAATCCTTTGGTTCCTCCTGTTTTGGGGCACGGATTTTTATGTGATTGCCATGAGCGCGGTGCTGTGTTATTTGATTGCGGGGCTGCCCGGAGTGGCGCCGGGGCTGGCGCTTTCCGTTTATTTCGCGCATTTTGCCTCCGGGCGGGGTCTTGGCGCGGAGGAGAGCTACTTCACTTTTTTTGCCACGCCCGCCAACGGCGGCGGCGGCGTGAACATTGGCTATATGGGCTTCTTTTTGATGGCCTTGCTTTGCGCACTGCTCATCAAGCTGCTTTATGCAGGGTGGGATCAGGTCAAGCATTTTTTGGGCAACAAGCTGGATCCCCCGCTGGAAAAGCTGCGCAAAAAAATAAAGCTGCTCCCCCCGGGCTTCGGCGGTTTGCAGCTGCTGGAAAATGCCGATCTGATTGTTTTGGTGCTGATCATTCCTGTGGCAAGCGCGGCGCTGACCTTCCTTGCCGTGCGCTACGGCATCCAGAAGCCCTTCGCGGCCTTTGGGGAAGGTTTGCAGGCGCCGCTCGCGCAGCTTGCAAAGCTGCATATCGTTCCCGCCGCGCTGCTCATCGGGCTGATGGTGGGCTTTGACGTCACCGGGCCGGTTTCAATGGCGGCGTTTGCCGTGGTTTCCGCCGCCTTTGCGCAAGGCGACGCACGGCTGCTGACCATCTATGGCGCTTGCTTTGTCACCGTGGGCTGGTCGCCGCTGTTCCTGCTGCTGCTTGCTAAGCTGCGCAAAAAACCTGCCCTGGATAACGACGCGCTCAACCTTGCCATCAGCGGTCCCATCAACGCCTTTTTTGAAAACATCAAGCTGACGGTGGCGTTCAGTATGCCCTTTGCGCTGCGCAGCCCCCTGAGCATAATTCCCGGGCTGATGGCGGGCAGCGCCGTGAGCGGCGGTTTGACGGCGCTTGCGGGCATTGTCAACGATTCCTACCTCAACCCCGCAGCGCCGCCCAAATATGGGCTGGGCAAATCCATGCGTGAGCTGCTGGAACGCGGGGAGCTGTATCTTTCCTTCAGCCTGCCGCTGCGTTCGGGCGATTGGCTGCGCTGCAGGCTACCGCTGTTTTTCATTATCCTCGCGGGCGCTGCTGCGGGCGGCGCTGTTATGTATGCCCTGCGCACAGTGCAGGTGAAGAATCAAAAAAAGCGCGGCACTCACGTGGAATGCCGCGGTGATATTGTGTTGGAAATGCGGGCGCTTGCGGGGCGCTTTGGCGCTAAGGGGAAGTAAACGGCTTTTATGAGGGGAAGCACGCTGCGCCGGCACCCATTCCGTTTTGGAATCGGGGGCATATCCCATGCGCAAAAAAATCCCGCACACGCAACATCACGGGGAAGCGCTGTTTGGAACGCAGCCGCCGTTCCCTCAATATTTATCCATGCTCTCCACGCCCAGCACAAACACGGTCGCACCGCCCACATTGACGGCGGTGTCTGCCGGAAGCCCGTCCGGGCGCAGCCCCGTGCCGAAGGAGCCGGTGGAGGGCGCGTCGTGCGCACGGGTTTTGGAAAAGCGCTTGATGGTCTCCTTCACAAGGGGGATCTCCGCTTCGTCCGCGCCGATCAGGAAGGTGGTGTTGCCGACGTTGAGGAAACCGCCGGTGGTGGAAAGCTTTGTGACAAAAAACTTTTCCTTGGTCAAGGCAGAGGCGACGACATTGCTGTCCTCGTTATTGACAATGGCGATGATCAGTTTCACGTCGGAACAGTCCCTTCTTTAGTTGAATATTTTTCAGGCTTGGACTTTCTGTAAAGCGGCGGGCGCTTTTTACAGGTTGGGCAGGATCATACGCTGGCTGCGTTTATCCATGGCGTAAACGTCGGGGATTTCGTAGCGGTTGTCGTTTGCGTCCTTGATCAGCACGCGCCCGTCATAAAGCGGCTTGACGGAAACGGCGTGGTTGCGCACCTCAAAGGTATAGCGCCCCCGGTCGGTGTCCACCGTCCACATCCAGATTTTGAAGTTTTCGCTCATCTTCACAAAGCGCACAATGCGCGGGATCATGTAGTATTCCGCAAGGCTGTGCGCGAGCACCTCGCGCGATTCGGGCAGAAGGCGCGAAATATCCCGCACAATCGCCTGCTCCACGCCCTCGCTGTCGAGCAGAGTGATGTATTTATCCAACCCGCTCACCGGGAACAGCCGGCGCGGCTCCAGCTCGAACAGCACCTCGTTGGAGCCATAGAATTCAACATCCACAAAAATGCCGTCATTTTCGGTGATGCGCGCCTCCGTGGAATCAATGTAACGATGTTCCATGCAAAGCTCCCTTTCCCCCGCGCTTATGCTATTCCGCAATAAAAATGCAACCAACGTTTCACAGCGGAACAGTATTAAAACTTTTCTTCCGCGCGCTTGCTTTCCGCTTCCTCCGCCATGGACTGGATCTGCACCAGCTTGTAGTACTTGCCTTTTTGCGCGAGCAGCTCCTGCGGCGAGCCGAATTCAAGAATTTCCCCTTTATCCACCACAATGATCTTGTTCGCCTTGCGCAGGGTGGAAAGCCGGTGGGCGATCATCAGCGTGGTGCGCCCGCGGATCAGGCGTTCAATCGCCTCTTGGATCAGATGCTCTGTTTCGCTATCCACCGCGGCGGTGGCCTCGTCAAAAATCAGGATGCTGGGGTTTTTCAGCACCGCGCGGGCGATGGAGATGCGCTGCTTTTCGCCGCCGGAAAGCCCGATGCCGCGTTCGCCCAGCCACGTGTCGTAGGCATCCGGCAGGCGCGCAATGAAGCCGTGGGCATTGGCGACTTCCGCCGCATAAAGCACCTCCTCCACATGAACGTCGTCCGCGCCGTAGGCGATGTTGTTGAAGATGGAATCCTTGAACATCAGCGGTTCCTGCTGCACATAGCCGATCTGGCCGCGGAAGGACTGCATGTCAATCTCACGCAGGTTTTTGCCGTCAAGGAAGATGTCGCCCTCATAATCATCATAATAGCGCATGATCAGGTTGATCAGCGTGGATTTGCCGGAACCGGTGGTGCCGACGATCCCAACGGTGTCGCCCGGCTCAATGACCACATTGATGTTGCTGAGCACCTTTTTGGAACGGTCAAAAGAAAAGCTTACGTTCTTGAACTCAAGCCTACCCTGCGTGTGACGCAGAGCCTCCCCCTTGCCAAAATCCCGCTCCGGCTCCGCGTCGAGGATATCAAGAATTTTTTCCGCGGAAGCCAAGGCGTTTTGATAGCCGTCGCCGAGGTTGGCAAGAAAGTTGACCGGCGCGTAAAACTGGGAGGCATAAGAGATGAAGGTGACCAGTGTGCCAATGGATAGCCTGCCGCCGGGGTCGCTGATCACCTGCCCGCCGCCCACGCCCCAGATGACCAGGGAACCGCAGGTGACCAGGAAGGACATCACATTGGGGAACACGGCGGAAATCTTCGCCGCCACGCGATCCTCCTTGAACCATTCTTCACAATAGCGCGAAAACTTGTTGATGGCGCTTCCCTCATTGGTGAAGGCCTTGATCACCCGCACGCCGGGGACGGTATCCGCCAAAAGGCTGTAAATCGCCGAGCCGCGCCGCCAAATGCGGCGGTATTTCGGCGCGATCTTGTCGCCGAACATCTTGCCGCCGAAGACCACCAGCGGCACCGGCGTCAAGCTGAGCAGCGCGAGCTTCCAGTCCAGTATAAACATGGCGGACATCAGCCCGAACATCGCAACCACATTTGTAACGGCATCCTGGCTGATGCGCATGATGAATTGCTGGAGGACGGAGGTATCCCCGTTGATGCGGTTGATCACGGAGCCGGTGGAGGTTTTGTCAAAAAAAGACATGGGCAAAAACTGCGCCTTGTTATAGATGTCCTTTTTCAGATCCACTATGATCCGGTTGCCTGCCAGACGCAAATAAAACGCCCGGAAGCCGCTGATGACAAATTGCAGGACGTAAACGGCAAGGAGGAAGCCGATCGTTTGTATCAGCCGCCGCATGTCGCCGCTGGGCAAAACCTCGTCCACCATGATCTTGCCTGTGACGTAGGGAGGCACCAACTGCTGCATCACCATCGCGACGATGGCCAGGATGAGACAGACCGAAAGGGCGGGAAGCTGCGGCTTGATATAAACCCAGAATTTGCTGATGGCCTTCGTTTTGCCCCCGCAGTTCATGCAGGGAGCATCCGCCTTGCGCAGCTTGCGCCCGCACTTTGGACAAAACGCGCGCAGCTGGTCGAAGCTTGCCCGCACCGGTTCCAGCAGCGCCGGGTGAAAGCCCTGTTTCCCCGCCTGCTCCGCAAACTGCGCCGCAGCTTCCGCAATTTCCGCCACGGCATAAGTGAAGCGCAGCAGGGTCTGTTTTTTGCCGCCCGGTGTGACCGCCTGGAACAGGACGTTGCCATAAAGCCTGCGCACCTTGATGTGCGTCAGGCTGCGGTAGGCAAAGCGCTCCGGTCTGCTGCGGGCATCGGAATCATAGGCCAAGGCGTAATCCGGCAAAAAGAGCAGCGCACTTTCGCCGTAGCGCCCCTCCAGGGTCAGATCCCCCACCACCGCGAAGCAGGCGCTATCCCAAACGCCGTTTTCGCGGGCATAGGCTTCCAGCGCGGCCGGTACCGGGCGGTTCGCCGGAAGCTTAGGTTTTTCCGCAGTTTCTCCGCTTTCAAGCACAGGCATGTGCATACCTCCCTCTTTCCCGCGCACGGGGAAGAGCCAGACGTCAGTCGTTTTTTTCAGGCATCCAAAAGGAATGCGATAACTATAGCGGATTTGCAGGGGAATGTCAAGCGGTTTTGCCGTTTAAATTTGATTTTTGCTCTGAAATTTTCAAAGCAAAGCCAATGCCGCGCATCGCCGCGGGGCACTGGCTTTGCCGCTTTGCTTTTATCTTAGGGCGTGTTGACACTTATCTTAGGGCGTGTTGACACTGCCGCCGGGTTTCTGAATCTTACGCCCACTGCATCCACAGCCAGCCGAAAAGCAGGTAGCGCAGAACCCATTGCAGCCAACTGTCCAGCGTTTCCCACCATTTCTGTGGTGTGGGTTCCTCCGCAGGTTCTTCCGGTTCCGGTGCGACGGTGGGAATTTTCTGCGGGTTAAACCAGTATTTATCAAGATCCAATGGGTGAACCGAAGGAGGGAGCAAAACAGCGTCTTCGGACGCAATGTAGTTTTCGCGGCAATCAAGTTTGTTCAGCGCCGGGTTGTGGCTGACATTCACTGCGGTCAGTTCGTTGTCCCGGCAGAAGAGCTCTTCGAGCGCCGCGTTTTTGGTCACATCCACTGTGGTCAGCTTATTGCTGTTGCAGTGCAGCGACAGCAGCGCCGCGTTTTTGGTCACGTCCACCGCAGTCAGTTGGTTGCTGCTGCAATCCAGGATTTTCAGCGCCGCGTTTTCGCTCACGTCCAGCACGGTTAATTCGTTGGTGAAGACATACAGCATTTCCAGCGCCGCGTTTTTGCTCACGTCCAGCGCACGCAGCTGATTGCCGCCGCAATGCAGATACTCCAACGCTGCATTTTTGCTCACATCCAGCGCACTGAGCGCATTGTCGCGGCAAAACAGGGACTCCAGCGCTGTGTTTTGGGTCACATCCAGCGTCTTGAGCGCATTGTAAGGACAATCCAGCTTCTCCAGCGCTGGATTCTGGGTCACATTCAGCACACTAAGACCGCTATCCTCGCAATTCAACTCCTCCAGCGCTGCATTTTGTGTCAAATCCAGCGTGGTCAATGGATTTTCACCGCAGGACAGGTTCCTCAGCGCGGGGAGTTTGCTCACATCCAGCGCAGCCAGTTGGTTGCCCTTGACATCTATCATCTCCAGTGCCGTGTTTTTGCTCACATCCAGCGCACTGAGCGCATTGAAGCGACAGGCCAGCCGCTTCAGCGCGGGGAGTTTGCTCACATCCAGCGCGGTCAGTTGGTTCGGGTTGTTACCACCTTTATTATTGACGTTTAGCTCTTCCAGTGCCGTAAAATGCTCAATGCCCGCAAGGCTGGCGATTCCCTTCTCTTCCGCCACAAGCACCTTGACCTTCGCGGCCTCCGCCGCAGTGAGCGCACCGTCCTTGTCGGTGTCAAATTCCTGCAGGACGCACGCGCGGAGTGCGGGATCCGTAAACGCCGCGCTAATGTCCTCTGCGCCTGCCGCAAAGACACCCGCCGTCCCGGTTCCGCCGACCAGCAACGCCGTCAGCAAAACAGCCAGAAGCCGTTTGCTTTTTTGTTTCATACAGCTTGCCTCCTTTGAAAAATATTTTTTCACGTGTGAATTATACATCTACTTCCGCCCGGAAGTCAAGTGTTTTTTTCAAAATGACCCAATTTTTGTTTAAAATATTTTTCGGATGCACCTTTCTTTTTTATTGCCCACATGCTATAATAAGGGGAATGAACGATAGATGCAGGGAAATCCCACGCTAAAAATCCGATCGGATCGGCGATTCCAACCGTTCCCCCATCCTTCCTGACTGGTTGAGGGCTTCGGTTTTTTATTCTATTAACATTAAAAAAGGAGTGAAGCGCATGGCAAGCAGGCACGTCCCCAACCGAATCATCCTCACCGAGGATCAGGTGCCCAAGCAATGGTATAACCTCCGCGCGGACATGAAGGAACTGCCGGAACCGCTGCTCAACCCCGGCACAATGCAGCCCCTCAAGGAGGAGGAGCTGTATCCCGTCTTCTGCAAGGAGCTGGCGCACCAGGAGTTGGATGACCAAACCCGCTATGTCGATATTCCGGAAGAGATCCTCGCCTATTACAAAACCTACCGTCCCTCCCCGCTGCACCGCGCATACCGCCTGGAAGAGGAACTGGGCACCCCGGCAAAAATTTATTTCAAGTTTGAGGGCAACAACACCTCCGGCAGCCACAAGCTCAATTCCGCCATTGCGCAGGCATATTACGCAAAAAAGCAGGGCTTGACCGGGCTGACGACCGAAACCGGCGCAGGGCAGTGGGGCACCGCCCTAGCCATGGCCTGCGCCCATTTTCATTTGCCGCTGACCGTCTATATGGTCAAGGGCAGCTTCAACCAAAAGCCCTACCGCCGCAGCATCATCCAGACCTTTGGCGCCGAAATCATCCCAAGCCCCAGCGATACCACAAACGCCGGGCGGGCAATCCTGGCGCAGTCGCCGGAAACCGCCGGTTCCCTTGGCTGCGCGATTTCCGAGGCGGTTGAAAAGGCGGTGACGACCGAGGGCTGCCGCTATGTGCTGGGTTCCGTGCTCAACCAGGTGCTTTTGCACCAGTCCGTGATCGGGCTGGAAGCCAAGGCGGCCTTGGAGCTTGCGGACGAATACCCGGATGTGGTGATCGGCTGCGCGGGCGGCGGTTCCAATCTGGGCGGGCTGATTGCGCCCTTTATGCGGGACAAGCTGCTCAACAGGACGGATCCGCGCTTCATCGCGGTGGAACCCGCTTCCTGCCCTTCCCTTACGCGCGGCAAATATGTCTATGATTTCTGCGACACCGCAAAGGTGACCCCGCTTGCAAAGATGTATACCCTGGGCAGCGGCTTTATCCCCGGCGCGAACCACGCGGGCGGGCTGCGCTACCACGGCATGTCGCCGATCCTGAGCAAGCTTTATCATGACGGTCTTATGGAAGCGGTTTCCTACGAACAGACGAGTGTTTTTGAAGCCGCTGCGTTTTTCAGCGCGGTGGAAGGCATTGTGCCTGCCCCCGAATCCGCCCACGCCATCCGCGCGGCCATTGACGAAGCCCTGCGCTGCAAGGGGACGGGTGAGGCGAAGACCATCCTTTTCGGCTTGACCGGCACCGGCTATTTTGATATGGCGGCCTATGAGCAGTATCTCAACGGCAGCATGACGGATATCATCCCGACGGACGAGGCGCTGGCGAATTATCTGCCGTGAGACGGAAGCCGAAGGAATGGAAATTTTGCGGGGCGGGAGGAATCATGAATGGCGCTGGCGCAACTGGAGCCTCTGCTGCGGCAGGTGCAAAAGCCCGGGCGCTATACCGGCGGGGAGCCAGGCAGTGTGCAAAAAAACGCTGCGGAAACGGCGCTGCGTTATGCCCTGTGCTTTCCCGACACCTATGAAATCGGCATGAGCCATCTGGGGATGAAGATCCTTTACGGGCTTGCCAACGCCCGCGCGGATTGCTGGTGCGAACGGGTGTTTGCACCCTGGATAGATATGGAAGCGCTGCTGCGCGAGCACGGGCTGCCCCTTTGGGGCTTGGAAAGCGGCGATCCGATTGCCGGGTTTGATCTGATCGGCTTTACGCTGCAATATGAGATGAGCTATTCCAACATCCTCAATATGCTTGACCTTGCCCGGATTCCGCTGCGCTCCGCCGAGAGGGCGACCCTTGCGCCGCTGGTGATTGCGGGCGGACCGTGCGCGTGCAATCCGGAGCCGCTGGCGCCCTTTTTTGACCTGTTTGTGCTGGGCGAGGGGGAGGAGGTCAGCGAGGAGCTGCTGGATCTTCTGCTGGAACACAAGCGAAATAACAGCGATAAGCAGACGTTTTTGCGTGCGGCGGCGCGAATCCCCGGCATCTATGTGCCCGCACTCTATGAAGTGAATTACAACGGTGACGGCACGGTCGCGGCGGTCACGCCCAAGGAAAACGCGCCCTTTCCTGTGCGCAAGCGCATTGTGGAGGATCTGGACGGCGTCTATTTCCCGGAGCAATTTGTGGTTCCGCTGCTGGAGGTGGTGCATGACCGCACGGTAACGGAGCTGTTCCGCGGCTGTATCCGCGGCTGCCGCTTTTGCCAGGCAGGCTTTTTAAGCCGTCCTGTGCGCGAAAAATCGCACGGCACGGTTGATCGCCAATGCCGGGCACTGTGCGAAAACACCGGTTATGAGGAGGTTTCGCTCTGTTCGCTGAGCACCAGCGATTATCAGGAGTTGCCCGCGCTTTTGGAGGAGCTGCTGGCGTGGACGCAGGAGCAAAAAATCAACGTCTCCGTCCCCAGTCTGCGCATCGACCGCTTTCCAAAGGAGATGATGGAGCGCCTTGCCCTAGTGCGCCGCAGCGGACTGACCTTTGCGCCGGAAGCGGGAACCCAGCGGCTGCGGGATGTGATCAACAAGAACATCACGGAGGAGCAGATACTTTCCGCCGTGCGGCAGGCCTTTGGCGGCGGCTGGACGGCGGTGAAGCTCTATTTTATGCTGGGGCTGCCCACGGAAACGCAGGAGGATATTAGCGGCATTGCGCAATTGGCGCAGCGGATTGTGGATGCCTATTATCAGCATCCGGAAAAACCCAAGGGCAAGGGCGTGAGCGTTTCCGTCAGTGCGGCCTCGTTTGTGCCAAAGCCTTTTACGCCCTTCCAGTGGGAGCCGATGGATACCTGCGGGCAGCTACGGGAAAAGCAGGCTCTGCTGCGTGCAAGCGTCGGCAGCAAAAAGATCAGCGTCAGTTGCCATCATGTGGAAATCAGCCTGCTGGAAGGCGCTTTCGCGCGGGGGGATCGCCGTTTGGCGGCGGTGCTGGAGGAGGCTTGGCGGCGCGGCGCCAGATTTGACGGCTGGGATGACCAGTTCCAGCCCGGTCTTTGGGAGGAATGCTTCGCCCGGTGCGGGCTGGATCCGCTGTTTTATACCGCGCGTCGCCGTGATTTTGATGAGGTTCTGCCTTGGGATCATCTGGATTACGGGGTGAGCAGGCGCTTTTTGCGCCGCGAGATGGAACGAGCGCTGTGCGCCGAGACCACGCCCCATTGCCGTGAAAGATGTGCGGGCTGTGGGATCGGCTGCAAGGGGGCGCCATAATGCAGAATATTCGCGTGCGTTTTGAAAAACGCGGGCGCGCGGTCTATATTTCGCATCTGGATTTGATGCGAGCCATGAGCCGCGCGGTGCGGCGGGCGCAATTGCCGCTGTGGTATACCGAAGGCTTCCGCCCACATCCCTATCTTTTTTTCCCCCTGCCCCTGCCCCTGGGGCAGGAAAGCTGCTGCGAGGCGCTGGAGCTTCGCTTGGAGCGCCCCATGCCGCCGGAAGAGCTGCTGCGGCGGCTGACCGCCGTTTTGCCGGAGGATCTGAAGGTGACCGCCGCTGCGGAGCCGTGGAGCGGCGCGGGGGAAATCCATGCCGCGCAGTACGAGATGAAGCTGCGCTTCGCGGACGAAGCGGCGGCAGGCGACTGGAGCAAAAGCGCCGCTTCCCTGCTGGAGGCCGGGAAACTGACGGCAAAAAAGACGGGCAAGCAGGGACGCCGAAGGATTGAGAAGGAAATCGCGCTGGCGCCGCTGATCTTCCACTGGGCGCTTTCCTCCGAAGGCGCGTCTGTTTTGCTGAAAGCCGCCCTTGCGGCGGGCAGCACGCAAAACCTCAATCCGGCGCTGCTGCTGGAAGCCCTGTTTGACCACGCCGGCGAACCGCTGTCCTTTTCTATCCTGCGCACAGCGCTGCTGCGGGCGGATGGGACGGCGTGGGAGTGAACGCGCGGGTGGCGCTCCTCTCTCTTTCTCCATGCGAAAAGCACAGACCTGCGCGGAAAAAGCCGTTTGCGTTTTTTGCGGGGCTGTGTTTTTTTGTTGGGATCAGAATCTCCGAAAAATGATTTTGCTTTGCATTGACATCCCCGCGGAAATACGTTAAAATAGTTCCATGAGCCGACTGGGCAGTCGCGCGCGGCAGTGCAAAGTGCCGCGTGAGGAAAGTCCGAGCCCCACAGAGCAGGATAACGGCTAACGGCCGCCGAGGGTGACCTTAGGGAAAGTGCAACAGAGAAATACCGCCAGCCTGGAATCTGGTATTCAAGACTGGTAAGGGTGGAAAGGCGAGGTAAGAGCTCACCGGTGCGCGGGGAACCGCCGCACCCTGTAAACCCTATCCGGAGCAACACCGACCGGGGTGCGCCGCAGGGCGCAGCGCTTGCTCGGCGTATTCCCCAGCGGGTGGCATGACCGCCGCCAGCAATGGCGCGGCAAGATAGATGATTGCCTTCAACGACAGAACTCGGCTTACAGGTCGGCTCATACCAGCAGGCGGGGATCGGGAGGCGGAAAACAGCGAAAGCGGCGCGAAAACGGATGCAGCGCTTCCGGAGACGGCTGCCGTCTTATGCGTTGCGCTCTGCAGCCGTTCTCTGTTTCCCGCTTCCCGCCGCCCATTGTCTATCGCCGTGTCTTTCCCTCTTTTTCCCGCATATAATGTGTGTGACGGAAGGAAGGGGCGGCGGTACGTATGTTGGATTTTGCGATTTATGGGATTCTGATTTTTTTTGTGCTGGTCGGTATTGTCGCGAGCATCTATACAGTTATGATGCGGCTTGTGCGCCCGGGGGCGCTTGGGCGCTTTGTGGTGGTGATTCCGCCCAAGGCATCCGAGGAGGAGGTTGCTTCCCTGATTTGCGCCGCGCGGCTGCGCGTGGGGCTGATGGGGGATATCAGCCGCAGCGAGGTGGTTGCCATTGATTGCGGCATGACGCAGCGCTGCCGCCTGCAATGTGAGGCGATGTGCCGGGAACTGGATCACACAAAGGTTTTGGCGCCGGAGGAATTTTTGAAACAACTGACAATGCACAGTGAATGAACGGCCGACAGGGTATGGGGAGCATTTTGCGTTTTTTGAGGGATACTACTTATCGTAACCGGCTGCGGCGGGCGCGGGAGCACGCGCTGCTTTGCCTGTTCCCGCGCCGCTGCGCTTTCTGCGGCGGCGTGACGGTGCCCCGCGCATTGCTTTGCGGCGACTGTGAGGGGAAGGCCGAAGCGGTGTTTTGTGCGCCGCGCTGCCTGCGCTGCGGCCGCGTTCTTGCGGATTGCGTTTGCGCCCAAAAAGAGCGGGCTTTGCCGGTGCTTTCGGTTTTTTCGTATCATTCCGCGGCGCGGGGCTTTTTGCTGCGTATGAAGTTCCACGGCGAACCGGGCTGGGCACCCTCCCTCGGATATGCCATGGCGGACAGGCTTTGCACGCTGCGCCTTGCCGGGGATGCGGCGGAGCTGCGGGCTTGGCTGTTTTGCGCGGTGCCGATGACAAAACGGCAGGAACGCGCGCGCGGCTTCAACCAGAGCCGGTTACTTGCGGGATACGCGGCGGCTTGGCTGGGCGCGGCGTTTATGCCGGGGATGCTCACAAAGCGCTGCGAAACCAAAGTGCAGCACGGTCTGCCCGCCGAGGAGCGGGAGCAAAACGTGGCGGGTGCCTATGCCGTGCCGGAGGCTGCGCTTGTGCGCGGCAGGAAGATCGTTCTTTGCGACGATGTGACCACCACCGGCGCGACCCTGCGCGCCTGCGCGGCACAGCTGCTTGCCGCAGGTGCCGCCGAGGTGGTTTGTTTGACGTTTTTGGAGACAAAGCTGGAAGCTTCCGGCGTGTCCCATGGTGCTTATACGATCCCGCAATAAAACGATAGCCAATTTTTTCGGCTGGTTTTCCGTTTCGCGCTGTTGTCCTCCCTGACAGGCGTCAGCCTGCCTGGCGTCCCCCGCCTTGCGCAACAAAAAACCATCTCAAAAATCTTGTCTATCGTTTCACAGCGCAATCGTATTAACAGGGGAGGTGATTGCGATTCCCGGGCTGCAAATCGGCATTGATTTGGGCACAACCTCTATCCTCATCTATGTGAAGGATAAGGGCTTGATTTTGCGTGAGGCCTCCATTGCGGCGCTGGACGCGAAATCCGGCGATGTGCTCGCCTTGGGCAACGAGGTCTATCAGATGGTGGGGCGCAACCCCGGTTCCCTGCGGATTGTGCATCCCATGCGCGACGGCGTGATCTCGGATTTTACGGTGATCCACACCATGATGGCCTATTATATCAAAAAAATTTGCGGCAGCCGGATGCTCAAGCCCAGTGTGATCATCTGTATGCCGGCTTCCGTCACCGGTCTGGAGCGCAGCGCGATTTTGGAGCTTGCAATTGCGTCCGGCGCTTGCCGCGCCTGCTTGGTGGAGGAACCGCTTGCCGCCGCCTTGGGCGCGGGGATGAACCTTGCCTGCCCCGGCGGGCAGATGGTGGTGGATATTGGCGGCGGGACAACGGACGTTGCGGTGATCACAATGGGAACCATGGCATTGGCGCGTAGCGCAAAGGTGGCGGGCAATCTGCTCAACGAAGCAATCCGGCGTTACCTGCGCCGGGAGCGCAACGTGCTGGTAGGGGACATCACCGCCGAGGAAATCAAACGCCGGGTTGGCTGTGCGCGGCTGCGTTCGGCGGAACTTGCCATTCAGGTGCGCGGGCAAAACTACATCACCCGCCTGCCTGTGCGCCTGGAGGTCAGCTCCACGGAAGCCTTCCTAGCCATGCGCGAAACCCTGCGCGATATGGTCAACGTGGTTCGCCGCGTTTTGGAGGAAACCCCGCCGGAAATGGCGGGCGATATCTATGATCAGGGGATCGTCCTTACCGGCGGCGGCGCACTGCTGCGGGATCTGGACGTAATGCTGCACCAGGAGACCGGGTTGCGTGTGCGCGTGGCAAAGGAACCGATGGACTGCGTTGCCCTGGGGCTTGGGATGATGATGACCCGCCGCAGCGTTCTGGAGGATAACAACTATTATTACCGCACGGACGACGACATCGGCGAATATGCCCGCAACCGGAATATATAGGATCAAAAATCATTTGGGAGGACAACATATGCCGCGCCTGGGGCTGGATATTGGCACCACAAGCATCTGCGCTGTGGTTTTGCGGGAGGACGGGCGGCAGCTTTTTGCCAAAAGCGCGGCCAACAGCAGCGGGATCAAAACCGCCTATGCTTATGAGGCGGCGCAGGATCCGCAGCGCATTTGGGAAATCTGCCAGGCGCTGCTGCGCGATTGCTTGGCAGCCGTGCCCGGCATTGTGGGCATCGGCGTAACCGGGCAAATGCACGGGCTTCTTTATTTGGATGAAGCCGGGAACAGCATCAGCCCGCTATATACTTGGCAGGACGAAAGCGGCAGCCAGCCCATCCCGGGTGCGCCGGAAGACGAAAGCCATTGCCAACGCCTTTCGCGGCTGACGGGCTATGCGGTTTCCAGCGGGTTTGGCTGCGCCACGCTTTTTTGCCATGCGGCGCAGGGACGAATCCCTGCCGGGGCGGCGCAAATTTGCACCATCCACGCTTATGCCGCGATGCGTCTTTGCGGAAAACGGCGTCCGCTGCTGCACCATTCGGATGCGGCAAGCTTTGGTTTATTTGACCTGAAAGCGGGCTGCTTTGACCCGAAGGCGCTGGAAGCGGCCCAACTGCCGCCGGCGCTTTTTCCCGCGCTCACGGCGCATTATGATGTGCTGGGTGACTACCGGGGCATCCCTGTGCGCGTTGCCATCGGCGACAACCAGGCAAGCTTTCTTGGCGCGGCAAAGGTTCCCGCCAACAGTGTGCTGGTCAATTTTGGCACCGGCAGCCAGCTTTCGCTGTGCGCGGGTTTCCTTGCGCCGGAACAAATTGCGCCCGGTGCGGAGTTGCGCCCGCTTTGCGGGGAGCAATATTTATATGTCGGTTCCGCGCTGTGCGGCGGGCGGGCTTACGCCCTGCTGGAGGAATTTTTCCGGCAATGCGCCGAATTTCTGGGCTGCGCGGCGAAGGAGCCAACGCAGGTTTATGCCGCAATGGATCGGCTGCTGCGGCAAACGCCCTTCCCTGCGGATCCGCTGCGCGTGGATCCCCGTTTTGCGGGCGAGCGCCAGGCGCCGCATTTGCGCGGAGGCATTGAGAGGATCGGGCTGCAAAACTTCACGCCCGGGCATTTGCTCTGGGGGCTGCTGGAGGGCATGGCGGAGGAGCTGCACCGGTTTTATGCCGCAAGCGGCCTGACGCGCACGATTTTGGTTGGAGCGGGAAATGCCCTGCGCAAAAATGAAGCGCTGCGCCGGGCGGTGGAGCGCCGTTTCGGCTTGCCGCTGATCTTGGCGCCTTACGAAGAAGAGGCTGCCAGCGGCGCGGCGCTGATCGGGGATTAGGGGCGGGGGCATTCCATTTCCGATAAAACGGCCGCAACGAAGCGCCGGCGCCAAGGAAATTTGGGTATGCCGGATCAAACGCGCGGCAGCAGGGCTTGACGAGAATATGCGAAAAATCACCAAAGAACGGGGGGGGGGGCACCATGATTTCCCGCTCTTTGGTGATTGATTGCTTATCCGCGAAAAGGAACCTACTTCACGCCTTTTTTGGCGGTGTCATAATCCCACGGGGTTTTGGCATCAAAGGTGAAGGTTTTTCCCCCGTTTTCGAAGGTCAGGTTGCCGCCCGTTTCGCTGAGGAACAGCACGTTGGTGGCGCAATAATTTTGAATGAGCGTCTGCGCGACGGAATTGAGCGCGGTGAGGACAAAATCCTCTGCGTTCTCCGTTTTGTAGGCATCTTTTTTTGCAGTGGGCGGGGTGCCGAAGATGCTGGCTTCCTTGGCGAAGGCAATGGCGACGGTATCCCCCGCAGGATATTCCACGC
>JAISQZ010000094.1 GCA_031273905.1 Oscillospiraceae bacterium
CGTCTCTTCCAGTTCCCGCCAAAGGGAGCGTTCCTGCTCAAGAATATCCGGCTGCCCCCCTTCCTTGGGCGCAAGGGAGGTCACCTCGCATTTGTGTGTGCGCATCCAAAGCGAAGGCTCCACGCGCAGAGTGTAGCCCGTGCCGCTGGGGGTAAGCCATTCATGCATCGGCGCCTGGGGCAAGCCGAACGCCGCAAGCAGCGCCATAAGAATCCCCCCGTGGGTGATCAGCACACTG
This sequence comes from Oscillospiraceae bacterium, assembly GCA_031273905.1. Lineage (GTDB taxonomy): Bacteria > Bacillota > Clostridia > Oscillospirales > Acutalibacteraceae > WRMQ01. The sequence goes on from JAISQZ010000094.1 coordinate 239, forward strand.
TGCTGAACGCCGGTTTTGATCAATCCCTCCGTCAGCGCGATGAAGGTGTTGGTGATGCGGTTCTGAAAGTCCGGCAGTTCCTCCGCAAAGGGCGGAACCAACCCCGCTTCACCGCTGATCCAGCGCACAAACAGCGGATGTCCTTCCAGCTCGGCGGGGCTTTTGTTTTCATATTCGCCGAAATAGTATTCCCGCAAACCGGAAAGCTCTATGCCGTTGTGCCCGGGATAGAGCAATGCCGCCGTTTGCGTGCAGCGCCTGAGCGGGGAAACAAAAAGCGCGTCCGCAGGCGGATAATTGAATTCTTCACGCATCCGCAGCAGCTGCGCTTCGCCCTCTTCGGTAAGCGGCGCATCCGTGTGACCGATATAACGCCCTTCCGCTTCGCCTTCGCAAAGCCCGTGGCGCAGCAGTGTAAGGCTGTATGATTTCATTTTTGCCCCCCGCCGGTCAAGGCTTTGTATAGCCGGATATAATCATTGGCGGAACGGCTCCAGCTAAAATCGCATTCCATCGCGCGGCGCACCAGCAGCGCCCAACCCTCCGCATCGCGGTAGCCTTGCATTGCGCGGCGCATGGCGTGCAGCAGCGCTTCCGCATTGTAATCGGCAAAGGTAAAGCCGTTGCCCGCCCCCGCGCCGCTGTCCTGCACGGAATCCTTCAATCCGCCCGTTTCACGCACAATGGGGATAGCGCCGTAGCGCAGCGCGATCATCTGCGAAAGCCCGCAGGGTTCGCTTTTTGAGGGCATCAGCAAAAGATCGCTTCCTGCATAGATCTGCCGCGCGACAGTGGGAATAAAATCCAATCTGACGCCTGCCCTGCCCGGAAAACGCGCCGCCAGCGCACTGAAAAAGCGCTCATAACGCTCCTCCCCCGTGCCTAGCACCACAAGCTGCGCATCGGAGCTTTGGAGCATTTCCTCCAGCTTCGCGCAGAGGAGATCAAGCCCCTTGTGGGCGACTAGGCGGCTGACAATACCAAAGAGCGGCGCCCCGGGCGTTTGCGCCAAGCCAAACAACGCCTGAAGCGCCGCTTTATTTTCCTTTTTGCCGCCGGGATTCTCTGCGCTGTAGCTTGCGGCAATTGCCGGGTCACACGCCGGATCGTAGCCCTCTGTATCTATGCCGTTGAGGATACCGCTTACCTTGTGCCGCCGCCTTTCCAAGATAGTATCCAAGCCGTGGCTATACCATGGCGTCAGAATCTCCTTCGCATAGGTGGGGCTGACAGTGGTCACGGCGTCCGCACATTCAATGCCGCCCTTCATCAGGTTGATGTCCCCGTCATGCTCCACCAAGCTGCGGTGGCGCACATCCAAGCCAAACACATCCGTAAGGATATCCATCCCATATCTGCCCTGGTACTCAATATTATGGATCGTAAAAACCGTGCGAATGCCCTGATAAAATGCCAACTTGGCATAAAACACCGTCTGGAACACCGGCACGAGCGCAGTCTGCCAATCGTTGCAGTGGATCACGTCAGGGCGCCAGCCCTCCAGATGGGGCAAAAATTCCAGCACCGCGCGGGAAAAAAACGCGAAGCGCTCCGCATCGTCATAATAGCCATAGATTTGCCTGCCGCGCTTGAAGTAATACTGGTTATCCAGCAGATAATAGATCACCCCGCCGCTGCGCGCTTCAAACACACCGCAATATTGCCTGCGCCAGGCGACCGGAACCACCAGATGCGTCAAAAAGGTCATTTGATCCTGCAGCTCCCCCGCAATGGAATCATAGAGCGGCATCACCACCCTCGCGCCGACCAAGCGCCTGCGCAGCGCCTTTGGCAGGGAACCCGCCACCTCCGCCAAGCCGCCGCTGGACTTGAAGGGCAATGCCTCACTTGCGGCAAAAAGAACCTTCACAGCACTTTCCTCCTAAATAAAGTTGCGGTCAAAAAGTTGCGAATAGCCATCGCAGCTGACCGTGGCTCCAATCGTTCGATGCCCTAGACCACAATATTCTTGCCCAGATAAACCGGGTAATTTTCCGCGCCGATCAAGGTTTTCCCCGGCTTGATCATTACGCCCTTATCTGTAATGACGCTTTCAAGCGTCACATCCGCGCTGACATAAGTGCCCTGCATCAGGATGCAGTTTTTGACCCTCGCTCCGCGTTCCACGCGCACATTGCGAAAAATGACGCAATTTTCCGCTTCCCCTTCAATCTGGCAGCCATCGGCAACCAAGCAATTCCTCGCCCGGGAACGCAGGCCGTAAATCGTCGGCATGTCATCCTGCACCTTGGTGAGCACAGGGCGCTTCGCATTGAAGAGCGCCGTGCGGTTCGGCGCTTGCAGCAGCGCCATACTCACGTCGTAATAGCTTTGCAGAGAATCAATCACCTGAGCAAACTCGCTGATTTTGGCGGTGTGCATCCGCAGCGACGCCACGTGCCGCTGTAAAATATCGCGCTCAAAATCACTGCGGTTGAGGCTGATGGCCTCATGCACCAAGCGTTCAAGCAAGGCCTTGCGCAAAACGAAGATGTTGAGGGAATAGAGCGTTTCGGGCGTTGCCTCCCGCCCAATGGAAATTTCCGTGATCCGGTCTCCCTGCGCGGGATTCGTTTGAAAGCGCATACAATTGAGCTTCGGCGCAGTCCCAAACCCCGCCGCGATGGTAATATCCGCGCCGCTTTCCTGATGCCGCTGCGCCAATGCGCGGTAATCAAGGTTGCACACCACATGGCAATCGCTCATGATCACATATTCTTCCTTGGAATTCATCAAAAACGCCAGTGCGCCGGAAAGCCCCTCCATGCGCGTCTGGTTTCCCGCCACGCCACCGGCGGAAAAGGGCGGCAACAGCACCATGCCCTCGTGCTTGCGGGAAAGATCCCAAGGCTTGCCCATGGCAAGGTGATCCATCAGGGATCGGTAATTGCTCTTGGTGATCACGCCAACCTTGTAGATCCCGCTGTTGACCATGCTTGAAAGAGGAAAATCTATCAGCCGGTAACGGCTGCCGAAGGGCACAGAGCCCATCGTGCGCAGGTTGCTCAGTTCCGGCAAGGCTTCGT
>JAISQZ010000166.1 GCA_031273905.1 Oscillospiraceae bacterium
TTGTTTGAAATCTTCCGCCTTTAGCCTTGTTGCTTTTTCGTATCGGGTCATTGCAATCGCCCTTGGTTGATTATAAACCTATTTGCGGTTTTTGTCAACTTAATTCCCGAGGAAGTCTATTGTGTTTTTCCTCCTTTGCGGATTTTTGGATAAAGCCCGCTACTCCACCTCAATGATTTCCGCGTCCGCGCGGCGCAGGGAAAGCTCGTAGCCGCGCACGGTGATTTCCACGGGATCGCCCAGCGGCGCCACCTTGCGCACAAAAATGTCAACGCCCTTGGTGATCCCCATATCCATGACCCTGCGTTTGACCGCGCCCACGCCGTTGATCCGCGTAACCCGCAGCGTGTCGCCCGGCATTGCCGTTTTCAGTGTCTTCATATGCGCCTCCTTTCTTTGTGCTCCATAAGGCTCAAACCATAATCTTGCTTGCCATTTCGCGGCTGATTGCCACGCGGGATTCCTTGATGCTCACGATTACGTTTCCGCCGGTTCGCGTCAGAACCGTAACGTGACTGCCGGGCACAAAGCCCAGATTTTCGAGGAACTGCCGCGTTTTCGCCTGCCCGCCGACCCTTTTGATTGAATTGGACTCGCCGACCTTCGCCATCGTTAAAGGCATCATGTTCACCTTCCATTCCGCAAAAAGCAAGCTCAGACCGATCGTATAGCAGCAAACGACCGGAAGTTAGTAAAAACTAACTACGGTCATTATAATAGCAAATGTCCGTGCGCTTGTCAAGGGGGCAAAGGAGAAAAAAATAAAAATGGCTTCTGCCGTTGCGCATTCGGCAATTTACAGGGCAAATTATTTGCGTTTCCCCAAAAAGCGATGAGAAAACTGCGGAAACGAGAAAATCCCTTCAAATATGTTTGTGGAAGGATGCGGGGTTTGCTTGGGGCTGAAATTTTGGGGAAATTCAAGCGTTTTCACTCTTGTTTCTTTTTGCGCACTGTGCTATAATAGGGCAAGCATTCTAAGATAAAAGGAGCGATGGGAATGGCAACGTATTGCCCCAACCCGGATTGCAACCGCAAGCTCAAGCTTACCGACTGGCGCACCAACTGCCCCGCCTGCGGCACAAACGTTCTTTATTATAAAATGGAAGAGCGCCTATCCGCCGACGCGGACAGAGTGGAGCTGGAGCACGCGCAATTTCAAAAAAAGGTTGACCGCGTCAGGGCTTCGCTGGTTGGCGGCAAGCTGGCCATCGCGCGGCTGGTGCTGCTTTTTTTGCCCATCGGGACGCTGTTTTTGCCCTTGGTCAGCATCAGCGTCCACGCGCCTTTCTTTGAAAAAAGCGGCGAAGCCATCAATGTGATCGCTTTGGTCAACCTGCTTTCCGCGGCGGATTTTGGCGGGCTTTCCGGGATGCTTGGCTCCCCTGTGCTGGGCGGAGCTTTCGTCTGGCTGATTGTGGCGCTGCTGGCCTTTGTGCTGATCCTTCTGGCGATTTTTGCGGGCATAGCCACTTCCTTTTCGGCAAGCGGGCGCAAAGGGATTTTCCGCAACGCGGGGATCGCCCTGGGCGGGATCCTTGCCGCTTCGCTTGGCATGGTTGCCTACCGGCAATTTGCGGCGGGGCTTGGCGCGGCGCTGCCCGGCGCGGTGCAGGGTGCCGTGAGCATTGGTCTGCCGGCGCTTTCGTTCGCCTTTTTGCTGATTGTGATCATCAACGTCCTGATCCTTTCAAAGGGCGGCGTGCCGGTGGTCTATAAGCAATGCTTTGTGGATGGCATCCCCGCCGATGAGGTGCTGGAGGCGTGGCAGGGCAGCGGCGAGGGAAGTTCCCTGCGCGAGATTGTGACGCAGAAAAAGGCGGCGCTGGCGGCGGGGGCTTCGCCGGAATCCGCGCAGACCGAATGACCGTTACCGCAGCGGCGGGCGTTTGCCGCTTACCGTTTCACTCCAGAAAGGATTTCTTATCATGAGCCGCAAAATATCCCTTGGTGTGGCGATCGCCCTTGCGCTGGTGCTCGTCGCGGCTTCCATCCCCCTGACGATGCTTTACGCGCGCAACGAACAGAACAGGATCATCGCGAACCTTCCGCAACGCGCTGGGCAGTATGCCGCGCTGGAGGAGATCCGCGACGTTGCCGACCGCTATTACCTCAACGAAATCAATCCCGGTTCCGTCAATGCGGAAATGGTGCGCGGCTTCATCGCCGGTTTGGGCGACGCAAAAAGCCGCTACCTCAGCGGGGAGGAATACAAGCTTTATGTCAACAAGCGCAACGGAGAAAGCCCGGATCTTGGCTTGATCGCGGTCTATGAGCCCTTTGTGGGGATCATGGTCAGCCAGGTGATGCCCGGTTCCCCGGCGGCAACCAGCGGGCTGCAAAAGGGCGACATCATCCAGCGTGTGGAGGCGGACGGCAAGGTGATCCTCAACGCGCCGGACGTGACGCAGGGCAATGCGGATCAAATGCTCAGCGAGCTGGAAAAGCTGCGCGCCATTGCGACGGAACGCCTGAGCAGCGTGGCCATCACCTTCCAGCGCGATGAAAAGACGGAGACAAAAACCGTGCTGGTGGGGCACAACGTCCCCACGGTGTTCAGCGAGCTGATGCAGGAGGACGTGGGGTATCTGCGCATCACGGCGTTTTATAAAAATACGGCGGATCAACTCAACAGCCAGATCAAGGATCTGACCCGCCAGGGCGCAACCAGCCTGCTCTTGGATTTGCGCGACTGCGCGGAGGGCAGCCTGGAATACGCCTGCCAGGCGCTGGATCTTTTTGTCCCCGCAGGCGGGCAGGAGCCAATGGCGCTGGTGAATTACCGCGACAGGGAGCCAAAGCGCTACCCCTCCAGCGCGGGTGCGGTGACGATGCCCGGCGGCATGGCGGTGCTGGTCAACCGCCTGACCGACGGCGCCGCAGAGCTGTTCGCCTATGACCTGCGCGCCTTCAGCGGCGGCAAGGTGCAGCTGGTGGGCGCCGCGCGTACCGCAGGGAACAACACGGTGCAGGAAGCCTTTGAGCTAAAATCCGTCGGCGGCGCGGTTGTGCTGACCGTTGGCACGGTGATCCCTTATGGCGGCGGCGCGGATTGGTGCAAGGACGGGGTGCAGGTGGATTTGGCGGTCGGCAACGCGCAATTGCAGTTGAGTTCCGCCCTCACGCTGCTCAAGGGATCGGAAACAAACAATGAAGCGCAGCCGTAAAACCGAAGCTTTTCCTTATAAAACAACCGCCGCCGCGGTGCGATATCCCGTGGCGGCGGCAAGGTCTTTCCCCTGGCTGCTGGCAATGCTGCCCGTTACGCTGTTCCAGCTGCTGAGCTTTGCGTCTGTTTTGCTGCGCACAGCGGAGCAGGAGCCGCCGGAGCCGGGGCTGCTGCTGGCGTTTTTATGCTATCTCCCCGCCGAATGGCTGTTTTTGTGCTGCCTGCGCTTTTTTGCCGGGCAGCGCAGCCTTGCGCCGGAGGTCATGGCGCTTTGGCTGACGGGGATCAGCATCGCCCTTTGCGGCAGCATTTCGGCAGAGTACGCCTGGAAGCAGGCGGCGGCGGCCGGAGGCGGGATGCTGCTTTACGCCATCCTGCTGTTTGTGACGCACAACCCTGACCGCGCCATGGCGCTGCGCCCCGCGGTGGCCTTCGGCGCGGTGGCACTGCTGGCGGGGAACCTCGCCCTGGCGCAGATCACCAACGGCACGCGCAACTGGATCCACATCGGCGGCTTTTCCCTCCAGCCCTCCGAGCTTGTGAAGCTGGCGTTCATCTTTGTGGGCGCGGCAACGCTGGAACGGCTGCAGCGCACGCGGAGCATCACGCGCTACCTGGTTTTCGCAATGGTCTGCGTGGCGGCGCTCTTTTTGATGCGGGATTTTGGCGCGGCGCTGCTCTTTTTTGTTGTGTTCCTGCTGATCGCCTTCCTGCGTTCGGGCGACCTGCGCGCGATTGCGCTGGTTTGCGCCGCGGCGCTGATGGCGGCGGCGCTGGTGCTGCTGTTTCGCCCTTATGTGGTGGATCGCTTCCGCTCCTTCCGGCATATCTGGGAAACGCCCTATGGCAAAGGCTTTCAGCAAACGCGGATGCTCATTTACGCTTCCGGCGGCGGGCTGCTGGGGCTGGGGCCTGGCAACGGGAAGCTCAAGGATGTGCCCGCCGCTTCCACGGATCTTGCCTTCGGGATGCTCTGCGAGGAGTGGGGGATGGTCATCGCCTTCCTTGTGCCGCTTTGCTATCTGGGTATGGCAATTTATGCCCTGCGCGGTGCGCGCGGCGCACGCTCCTCCTTTTATTCGATCGCTGCGGTTTCCGCCGCCGGGCTGCTGCTGTTTCAGGCGGCGCTGAACATCTTCGGCAGCACCGATTTGCTGCCCATGACGGGTGTGACGCTGCCCTTCATCAGCCGTGGCGGCAGCAGTATGCTCTGCGTTTGGGGGCTGCTGGCGTTCATGAAACCGAGATGAGGAGGCGGTGGCGGCTTTGCTTGCGGGGCAATAAAAAACTTGACAAAATACCGCCTGCCGTGTAAACTTATGGCGTTGCAACAAGGGCGTTGCGCAGGATAAAAACCGTTCACAGCGCGGGCTGCAAGCGCCGTGGGGACGTTTTCTTTAGAAGAGGCTTTATTTTTTTTGCGCGGGCGATATCGAAAAGAAGGTATTGCGCCGCAAAGGAGGCGTGGGAGGACATGAACGGAACAGAATTGCTGTCCATGAAGGATTTTTCCGAATTCACGGGCATCAAGCAATCCGCCCTGCGGTATTATGACGAGATCGGGCTGATTTGCCCGGTGCAGCGCGGCGAAAACAATTACCGCTATTATTCACCCCAGCAAATTGTTACCATCAACCTGATTCAGACGCTGACGGAGCTGGATATCCCTTTGAAGCAAATCGGGAAAATGGAGCATTGCCGGACGCCGGAAAAAATCATGGATATGCTGATTGAGCAGGAGGATCTTCTGGACAGTCAGCTGCGCCACATACGTGAGTGCTATTCCATTATCCACACGTTAAACCGCATGATCCATATCGGCTGCGCGGCAAAGGAGGCGGAGCTGACGGAATGTGAGCTGCGGGAATTCCCGATCATCAAGGGGCCTGTGAATGATTTTTCAAACAACAAGCTTTTTTATGAGACCTTCATCCGCTTTTGCAGGGATGCCAAAAAACAGCGCATCAACCTGAGCTACCCCGTCGGCGGGTATTTTGAGAGCGCGGACATCTTTTTTGAAAGCCCTTCTCAGCCGACCTGTTTTTTTTCCATGGATCCGACGGGGCAGGAAAAAAAGGAGGCGGGACATTACCTAGTGGCCTATGTCCGCGGCTATTACGGGGAAATGGGCGATTCGCCGCAGCGCCTGGCCGCCTACGCGAAGGAACACGCCCTCAAATTCACAGGGCCGCTCTATGTGATTTATGTGCTTGATGAAATCAGCGTCAAGGAACCGAAACGGTATTTGGCGCAGGTTTCCGTTCCGGTTGCGCCGGAGAAGGCATATGGCAGGTGAGCGGCTCGCGGCTTTCCCGCCGCGCCGGAAGGGCACAAAAGCGGCGGCCGCCCTTGCTCTTTACGCCCATTGAAAATTCTCTTTCCCCGCCGCGGCTTCAAAATCGTGCCTGACGATACCCAAATCCATTTCGGCCAAAGGCAGGCGGCTTGCGGTGGCTTTGACCGTGTTGCCTTCGAGCGTGAAGTGGAACGCTTGCTGATGCCTTGCCGTTGGCGCAAGCAGCGCAGCCTCCATCCCGGCAAGGAACCAGGCGGGCGGCGCGTCGGTGTCGGCGCTATAAAATGCTGCGGGCGGCTTTTTGTTTTTGTGCGGCACACCTTGTGTAACACCGTATCCCAGGGACAGCACACAGCGAAGCGACTCGTCCTTTTCAATCACGGCGGCGCATTTTGACTTGGAATAGGTCAGCGCGACCCAGCAGGTGTTCAGCCCTAACTGTTGCGCGTTGAGTGCCACGCGTTCGCCGTAATAGCCGATTTTTCCATCCAGCCCATCGCCCTTTTTGCCGATGAGCGCGATGTAATTCGTCACGTTTTTGAAGCTGCCGTAGTGCGCCAAAAAGTTCGAAAACGCCTGCGGTTCGTTGGTGATAAGCTGGATGTGCAAGCCGCTATCGGCGTTGCACGCGGCAATGCACGCGTTGAGCGCATCGATTTTTTCCCGCTCAATTGGCTGCGATGTGTATTGCCGCACGGAATGGCGGGCTTTCATTGCGTCTCCAATGGTCATGCTCCTCACACCTTTCATTGTTATTTATGATACAACGCTTCAAGCTTCTTGTTAGTCACTTTGCGGATCCTCCCCCGGCGGAGGGTCTGACACCAAAGGAAAACGGTCGCCCCGGTGTGACGCGGGACGACCGTTTTTTTGGAACGGCGGCAGCGCCGGTGCGCAGGGGCACGGCGTTTCCCGCCGGGCACTCAATAATTTTCGCCGTGCAGTTGGAAATACGCCTTCGGATGCGCACAGACCGGGCAAAGCTCCGGCGCTTTTGCGCCGATGTGGATATGCCCGCAGTTGCTGCATTCCCAGATCTGATCGCCTTCGCGGGAAAACACCAGCCCGCCCTGCACGTTTTCGAGCAGCTTGCGATAGCGTTCCTCGTGGCTCTTTTCGATTTTGCCGACGGACTCAAACAGGAAGGCGATATGCGCAAAGCCCTCCTCGCGGGCAACCTTGGCAAAGCCGTCGTACATATCCGTCCATTCGTAATGCTCCCCGCTGATGCCCTCGGCCAGGTTGACCTCGGTGGAGGGGATCGCGCCGCCCATCAGCAGCTTATACCAGATTTCCGCGTGCTCTTTTTCGTTGGCGGCGGTTTTTTCAAACAGCTCCGCGATCTGCACATAGCCGTCCTTCTTTGCCTTGCTGGCAAAAAAGGTGTATTTGTTGCGCGCCTGGGATTCCCCGGCAAAGGCTTCCCACAAATTTGCTTCCGTGCGGCTTCCCTTGAGTTCCATCAATCACACGCTCCTTACAAGATAGAATAATTTCTCCGTTATTATGTTACTCATTTCCGGGAGAAATGTCAAGCGCAAATTTGCCGCGCCGGCGCTTCAAGGCTGTTGTGAAAGAGAATGTGTAAAATAATTAATTTGTTGAAAATATTTTGTGAAAACTGTTGACTTTTCTGGTGAGAGGTTTATAATGAGCAGTGTCCATATATCTACGATTTCAGAGCGTATGGAGTGATATATATGTTCAAATCAATTTTTGCTGTATCTCTTTGCTTCTTTTCTTTCATTGCCGCCTTGCTGCCCTGTAACAAAGACAAAACCGAATTGCCATACACGCTTCCGCCGCTCGTTGTGTATCAGGGCGCTTTGTATATTACGGATCCCGACGGCGCTTTCTCAACCGAAAACCCCGAGGGACTGACCTTTGTCGGAACAATCACCTCGGCCGTACCTTCTAATCAAAAGCCGGTAAAGGAATTGGAAACAAATTTCGGCGATACCTATATGAACGCAAAGGTATATATCCACCCCGACGGAACACTGCACATAATGCTTGCCAACGGCAGGCAGATGAGGCACGTGAAGCTGGATACAGCGTAAGCCGGATGCGCTGCGGCAATGGCTCCCCCTGTGTTTTTGTGCGCAGGGGGAGCCGCAATTTTTGACGGCTAAAAAAAACATCTTGCAAAACCGCGCAAAATACGTTACACTGTTATGCAAAAAAACACAGAGAGAAGAAAGAGGAATTTTCAATGCAGACCTATGCGTCCATGGAAAAAAACGAACGCGCGGCGCTTTTGGAGCGGCTGCGCGGGGAATATGCGGCCGCGCGGGCAAAGGGCTTGCGGCTGGATATGTCCCGCGGGAAGCCGGACGCGCAGCAGCTTGCACTTTCCGCCGCTTTGCAGGATTCCGCGCTGCTGGAACCGCCGCAGAGTGAAAACGGGCTGGACTGCCGCAATTACGGAATGCCGGAGGGCATCCCGGAGGCCAGGCGGCTGTTCGGCGAGCTGCTGGAGCTTCCGCCGGAGCAGGTGCTTGTCTGCGGCAATTCCAGCTTGAATTTGATGTATGACTACCTGGTGCAGTGCATGCTTTTCGGTGCGGGCGGCGCACCTTGGGCGGCGCAGGAGAGCCTTCGCTTCCTCTGCCCCGTGCCGGGCTACGACCGGCATTTTGCCCTCCTGGAACAGCTTGGCATCGAAATGATCGGCATCCCCATGCGCGGGGAAGGTCCCGACATGGAGCTGATGGAGCAGTTTGCCCGCGATGAGCGCGTGAAGGGCATGATCTGTGTGCCGAAATATTCCAACCCGGAGGGCAAAACCTTCAGCGAGGCGGTGGTGCGGCGCATTGCCGCGCTGCGCCCCGCTGCCAGGGATTTCCGCGTGATCTGGGATAACGCCTACCTCGTGCATGATCTGGAGGAGGAGGGCGACCGCCTGCTGAACATCTTTGAGGCCGCGCGGGCGCAGGGCACGGAGGATCATTTTATTGAAGTGGCTTCGT
>JAISQZ010000203.1 GCA_031273905.1 Oscillospiraceae bacterium
CCAGCTCTTCTGCGCAGCGGGCAACCCCCGCCCGCCGGATCGCGCACTGCACCGTTTCAATATCCACCGCGTTGGTCAGGCCGTCCGTGCAGATCATCAAAATATCCCCGGGGCAAACTCCTCTTCGCAATAATCAACCTCCAGCGTTTCACTTACGCCAACCGCACGGGTGATCAGATTTTTGCGCGGATGTGTTTTCGCCTCGTTTTCCGTAATCTGCCCGGTATCCACCATCGCCTGCACCACGGAATGATCCTTTGTCAGCTGCGAAAGCTTTTCCCCGGAAAAGAGATAGGCGCGGCTGTCCCCCGCGTGGGCGATAAAGACCGTTTCCGGGCTGACGATGGCGGCCACCACGGTGGTTCCCATGCCCGAAAGCGCTTCGTTGGCGGCGGAAAGATCAAAAATCTGCGTGTTCGCGTTATCCAGCGCAGAGATAAGCAGATGCTTGATGGAACGGCTGCCCATGTGCTCCTGAAAAGAAGCGCATATGGTTTCGGAAACCAGACGCGCCGCCGTTTGGCTGGCAATGTTCCCGCCCGCAGCACCACCCATACCGTCACAAACCACAGCCCAAACGATCCCGTTTGGCAGCTCACCGACGCTGTAGCAATCCTCGTTGAACTGACGAACCAGACCGACGTCGGTCTTTGCGGCAACGCGCACAGGCCATCCCTCCCCTGAATATATGATCAGATGCCGTTTCAGATACCAGAATATGCGACCAAAAGCTAACGATTGGATTGCCGCAGCTGCCCGCAGGCGGCGCCAATTTCCCCGCCGAGGCTGCGGCGCACGGTGACGGAAATCCCCTGCTGCCCAAGCAACTGCGCAAAAGCTTTGATGCGCTCTGGTTTGCTGCGCCGGAAGCCAAGTGCCTCCACAGGGTTTGCCGGAATCAGGTTGACGTGGCAGAGCAGCTTGCCCAGCCGCGCACCAAGCTCTTTTGCGCAGGCATCGCTGTCGTTGCAACCATCGAAAAGCGCATATTCAAACGAGATGCGCCGCGAGGTGGCGCTGGCGTAATCCGCGCAGACCCGCAGCAACGTTTGCATCGGGTACGCCCGGTTGACGGGCATCAGCGCATTGCGGATTTTATCGTTGGGGGCGTGCAGCGAAACGGAAAGCGTCAGCCCCAACCCTTCCCCCTGCAAACGCTTGATCTGCGGCGTCAAGCCGCAGGTGGAAAGTGAAAGCCTGCGCTGCCCGATGTTGAATCCTTCCGGGTGCGAAACCAAGCGTAAAAAGCGCAGGACGTTATCATAATTTTCCAGCGGTTCCCCCATCCCCATCAGCACGACGCGGGAAATGCTCTCCCCCAAATCGCGCCTGGCGCTTGCGAGCTGCCCTAAAATTTCGCCCGGCAGAAGGTTGCGCACCAGCCCATGTTGCCCTGAAGCGCAAAAGCGGCAGCCCATTCGGCAGCCCACCTGCGTGGAAACGCACATCGAATTCCCATAGCGGTAGCGCATGACCACGCCCTCCACGGTCTCTCCGTCGTGCAGGCGGAAGAGGTATTTTACGGTGCCGTCCGGCGCGGAAATCTGCTTCTTCGCAATTTCGCATGGCGCGATCCAAAAGCGCTCCGCAAGCGCCGTGCGCTGTGCCTTGGAAAGGTTGGTCATCTCGTCAAAACGCGCGGCGCCCTTTTGGTGCAGCCAATCGAATATCTGCGCGGCGCGGAAGCGGGGCATCCCCAGCGGGGCAATCGCTTCGCGGAGCATATCCGGCGTCATGGAGCGCAGTTCCGTTTGGTCGCTTGGCGTTAGCATGGTTTACGATTCCTTTTTGCGAAACTTGGCGATGAAGAAGCCATCGTTCCCGCCCGCGCGGGGCAACAGCGTCAGAAAGGGCTCGCCCTCCCGCCGTAAGCCAGATGCTCCCGGCAACACCGGCAGCGCCTGGGCGTCTGGCTGGGCAAGCAGAAAACGGCGGCATACTTCCTCGTTTTCCTTGGCGTGCAGCGTACAGGTGGCATATACCAGAACGCCGCCCTTCTTCAGGCACATAAAAGCATTCATGAGTATATCGTACTGCATTTTGGGCAGTTTGTCAATATCTGCGGGCATTTTCGCGCGAATATCCGGCTTTTTTCGGAGAATTCCCAGCCCTGAGCAGGGCACATCGCAAAGAATGCGGTCCGCTTGCCCATATTTTCCCAGAAGCGTCTCTCCCGCCAGCGCGTCCCCCTGCACCGCATCCACGCAACGAAGCCCCAAGCGCTTTGCGCCCTGTGCAATCAGCCCGACGCGCTGCGGATGCAAATCCATCGCAAGCAGCCGTCCGCTGTCCCGCATCATCTGCGCGAGCGTGAAGCTCTTGCCGCCCGGCGCGGCACAAAGATCGAACACCGTCTCACCGGACCTGGGTTCCAGGGCTTGGCAGCAAAGCTGCGCGGCAGCATCCTGCACATGGAACCAGCCTTCCGCAAAGCCCGGCAGCTGCGTAACATTCCCGCCGTTTTGCAGCAGCAACGCGCCGGACAAAGGAGGGGCTGCGGCTTCGCCTTGCACACCCTTTTCTTTCAACGCGGCAAGCAAAAGCGCCGCTGTTGTTTTTTCGGTATTCACGCGCAGGGTAAGCGCGGAATCCCTGAAGGAGTTTTGCAGGATTTCCTCTGTAACGGCAGCCCCATAATCCGCCCGCCACAGGTGCAGCAGCCAGTCCGGGCAGGCATAGCGCACACGCAGCCACGCATCTTCCTCCTGCGTGCGCTCCGGCAGCCGCAGACCCTGCGCCGCAGCCCTGCGCAGCACGGCGTTCACCAACCCCGCCGCAAAAGGAACACGACTTTGCTTGATCAGCTCCACGCTTTCATGGATAGCTGCGCGGGGCGGAATGCGATCCAAAAAAAAGAGCTGGAACAGCCCCAGGCGCAGCGCGGTCAACGCTTCCGGCGGCAACTTGCTAAGCGGCTTTTCCAGCAGACCCTCCAACTGGTAATCCAGCGTGATGCGCCGTTCCGTTACGCCATAGACCAGCGCCGCGCAGAGCGCGGCTTCCGCCTGCGGCATGGCTTCCCTGCGCAGCAGCGCATCCAGCGCCAGATTGGCATAGGATTGCCGGCATCCGATTTTCAGCAGCAGCGCAAAGGCTGCGGGGCGTGCGTTCGCTGTTTTCATCCGTCAATTCCTGGAACGAAAACGCAGCAGCAGCCGCAGCAGGTTCGCAATCGAAACCACCAGCGCCGCCACATAGGTCATCGCGGCAGCCCGCAGCACACTGCGCGCGCCCTTGTATTCCTCGCCCTCCAGCAATCCCTGCTCATCAATCACGCGCAGTGCACGGCGGCTGGCGTTGAATTCCACCGGCAGCGTCACCAACTGGAACAGCGTGATGAGCGCAAAGAGCGCCAGCCCGACGGTTACAAGCGGCTCAAAGCTCGTGATATAACCCAGGAACACCAGCGGCAGCCCCAACGCCGAGCCGACGTTGCAAACGGGCAGCAGGGCGTTGCGCAGCTTGACGGGCACGTAGCCCTTGGCGTGCTGCGCGGCGTGACCCGCTTCATGGCAGGCGATGCCCACCGCCGCCACCGTGCTTTGTGCAAAAACACCCTGCGAAAGCCGGATCACCTTGTCCCGCGGGTCATAATGATCGCTGAGCGTTCCCCTGACTCCTTCAATGGCAACGCCGTTGATCTCATAATAGGAAAGCACCCGCGCTGCGGCTTCCGCGCCGGTCAAACGCCGCCCGTTCTGAATGCGGCTCATTTTGCGGTAGGTTCCCTTGACCAGCCCCTGCATCACCAGCGAAAAAATCATCGCGGGGATCACAAAGAGGATAAAATAGCGGTCGATACCATAGAAGAACATAAAAACTCACCCATTCTTTTGGATTCCAGAGACGGGATGATGCCGAAGAGAAGCCCCGTCCTCAGCCCCTAGCATTTGGATTGCCCTCTCAAAAACGCCGCCGCGTCCATGACGCGCTTGCCCTCCGGCTGTACCTCCAGCAGCTCCAGCGCTTTTCCATCGCCGCAGCACAGCAGCAGTCGGTTCTTCTCCCGCATTATTTTGCCCGGTTCGCTGCGGAAATCCTCTTCCGGCGCAAGCCTGGTTTTGAGCACCCGCAAACGCCTGCCCTCAAACAGCAGCTCCGCGCAGGGCCAGGGCGAAAGCCCGCGCACCTGGTTGTGCAGCTGCCGCGCCGTGCGCGAAAACTGCATGGGCGAAAGCGCCTTGGTCAGCAGTGGCGCGTAGCTGGCGTGCGCGTCCTCTTGCTTTTGCGGCGTGAGCGTTCCGGCTTGCAGGCGTTTGACGCTATCCGAAAGCAAATCGGCGCCAAGCGCACGCAGCTTCGCTTGCAGTTCCCCGGCGCTCACCTCTTCATCAATGGGCAAACGCGCTTGCAGCAGCATATCACCAGTATCCAGCCCCGCGTCCATCTGCATGGCGGTAACGCCCGTCTCCGTTTCACCGTGAAGCACCGCCCATTGAATTGGCGCCGCGCCGCGGTATTTCGGCAGCAGTGAAGCGTGGATATTGATACAGCCATGTTTGGGCAGCGCAAGCACCTCCGGCGGCAGGAGCTTCCCATAAGCGACCACAACAATCAGCTCCGGCGCAAGGTGTTCAAGCGCTTCCATCGGTTGTGCGCCGCGCAAGGACACCGGCTGCTCTATCGGCAGACCCGCCTTCAGCGCAAGCGCCTTCACCGGCGGCGGCGAAAGCAATAGCTTGCGTCCCTTTGGCTTGTCCGGCTGTGTAAAAACAGCGCAGATACTATGCCCATCTGCCAATAGCCTTGCGAGGGAGGGTACGGCAAATTCCGGCGTGCCCATAAAAACAATCCGCATGAACGCCCCTTACCCTTCCTGCACCATGTGGGTTTTGAACAAAACACCGTTGAGGTGATCAATTTCGTGGCAGAACGCGCGCGCTTTGATGCCGTCCGCTTTGTAAAAACACCATTGACCGCAGCGGTTCTGTGCCTTAACACGCACCACGGCGGGGCGCAGCGTAGTAAAATATTCCCCGGGAAAGGAAAGGCAGCCCTCCGGCGCCTTTTGCGCCCCCTCCCGCCCGATGATTTCCGGGTTGACCAGTTCCAGAAGCCCGTCACCGCAATCAATGACGGCAACGCGCTTAAGAACGCCCACCTGTACCGCCGCCAGCCCACAGCCCTCTGCGGCGCGCATGGTCTGCGCCATATCATCAAGCAGTTGGGCAAGCCTTGCGTCGAAGCGTTCTACCGGGCGGCTCTTTTTGGTGAGAGCCGGGTCGTTCCCGCGCAGGATCTTGCGAATTGCCATAAGGTCACTCCTTGCTACAGTATCGTTTCCGGATGCATATCGGCATATGCATTTATCTGCCCAAAGCGGGCGTCCTTGCCAAATTCCACAAGCAGCTCCGCCACCAGACGGCGAAAATTTGCGCTGTTTTTACATTTGATCAGCAGCCGCCAGCGAAACTTTTTTGCAAGCTTGCTTACCCGC
>JAISQZ010000220.1 GCA_031273905.1 Oscillospiraceae bacterium
GTCAACAGTTATTTTTTATTTTGGGAGAAAATCTGTAAAAAACCAAAAAAACCGCCACAATGTATCTATATCGTCCACTTGACATCCCCGTTCTTATTTGGTATGATCAACTAGGCAAAAGCGTGCAAGCTCCCCTTGGGAACGCTCTCCCTCCAGGCGTGCAAGCACCCGGTCCTCTTCCAGAAGCAGCACCGTGGGCAGCACGCGCACATGGTATTGCGCCGCCGTTTCCGGTTTTTCCTCTGTGTCAAGGCGCACAAAACGTAGGTTCCGGCGCGGTTCGGCGGAAAGCTCGGCCAGGTGCAGCGCCACGCGGCGGCTGGAATCGCACCACGGCGCCCAGCATTCCAAAACACAGCGCCCGGGCGGCTGTTCCCGCTGCATCAGATCCCTCCTTGATTGATTTACTTGCTTCTACTATTCTACCTCACAACCTCCGGCGCTATGCACGCCGCAGATTCAAATAAAAGGAGCCGCTCTTATGGCAACCTTCCTTGACGACGATTTCCTGCTGGAAAACGAAGCCGCGCGGCGGATGTTCCAGGCTGCCAACGCAATGCCGATTTTTGACTGGCATTGCCATCTTTCCCCAAAAGAAATTTACGAAAACACGCCCCCGGTGGATCTTGCCCGGCTCTGGCTTGGCGGCGATCACTATAAATGGCGCGCGATGCGTTTCTGCGGCGTGCGGGAGGACTGCATTACCGGCGGGGTTCCCGGCAAGGAAAAATTTTTTGCTCTGGCGGGCTGCCTGCCCAAATTGATCGGCAACCCGCTCTATCACTGGTGCCACCTGGAGCTGCGGCGCTATTTCGGGATCCAAGAGACGCTCGGTCCCCAAACGGCGGAGCAGGTTTGGCAAAAGAGCCTGCGCGCCATCCAAAACGGCGGTTTTACGCCGCAGGAGCTGATCCAGACCTCCGGTGTCGTGGCGCTTTGCACCACGGATGACCCGGCGGAGCGCTTGGACTATCACAAAGCGCTGCAAATGCAAGCGCTCCCCTTCCGGGTGCTGCCCGCCTTCCGCCCGGATAAGGCGCTCGCGATTGAGCAGGAGGGCTTTTTGCCCTGGCTGGAGCAGCTGGCAGCGCTTTGCGGGCACAGCATAGGCAGCTTTGAGGCGCTTACGCACAGCCTTCTGGAACGCATGGATGCCTTTGATGCCTTGGGCTGCCGCGCAAGCGACCACGGCTATGGCTATATCCCCTTTGCGCCCGCCCCGGCGGAGGCCATTGAAGCGGGCTTCCGTGCGCGGCTGCGGGGGGAGGCGCTGCGCTGTGACCAGGCGGAGCAATACCGCTATGCCCTGCTGCAAGCCCTCGCCGCCGGTTATGCCAAACGCGGCTGGGTGATGGAACTGCACATCGGGGCGCTGCGCAACAACAGCGCCGCGATGCTCCGGCGGCTAGGTCCGGATTGCGGCTGTGATTCCATTGATGACGCCCCGCTGGCGCGTCCGCTTTCACGCTTCCTGAACGCGCTGGAGGAACGCGGCACACTGCCCAAAACCATCCTGTTTAACTTGAATCCCAAGGACAGCGCCGTTCTTGTGGCGCTGCTGGGCAACTTCCAGGGCGGTGAACCCGCGGGAAAGCTGCAATACGGCCCCGCCTGGTGGTTCCTGGATCACATCGACGGGATGCGCACACATCTGCGCACGCTGGGGAACCTCGGTGCGCTCGGTGTCTTCATCGGCATGGCGACAGATTCCCGCTCCTTCCTGTCCTATCCCCGGCACGAATATTTCCGCCGGATTTTCTGCGGGTTCTGCGGCGATCTGGTGGAACGGGGGCTGTATCCTTACGATGCGGCTGCCCTGGAGCAACTGGCGCGGGACGTTGCCTTGCGCAATGCCGCGCACTATTTTGGGCTGTGATTTTCAAGAACGCCCGCCGAAAGGAGCTGCGATGCCCTTTTTCAAAAAAAGACCCCTGCCGCCGGAATGGCTGATCGTGGGGCTTGGCAATCCCGGTAAGCAATATGAATTCACCCGCCATAACGCGGGCTTTCTTTGCGTGGATATGCTTGCCGCTGCGCTTGGCGCACGGGTGGATAAGCTAAAATTCCACGCGCTGTTCACGGCGGCGCAGTTGGGAGAAACGCGCTGCGCACTGCTCAAGCCGCAGACCTTTATGAACAATTCCGGGCAGGCGGCGGCGCAGGCGGCGGCGTTTTATCGGATCCCACCGGAGCGAGTGCTGGTGATTTTTGATGACGTCCTGCTGCCCCCGGGCGCCCTGCGCATCCGGCGCAAGGGCAGCGATGGCGGGCACAACGGTGTCAAAAGCGTCATTTCCCATTTGCGCAGCAGCGAATTCCCGCGGATCAAGCTGGGCATCGGCGAGCGCCCCCGCCCGGAGGACGACCTTGCGGATTGGGTGCTTTCCGCCATGCCCAAAAACGATCTTAGTCTTTTGCGCGGGGCGTGCGAGAATGCCAGCCGTGCGGCGGCGCTGATCCTTTCCGGCAAAATGGACGAGGCGATGGCAAAATACAGCCGCTGAGCCGCTGGGGCAAGCCCTCCGCAAAGGCGGGTTGCGGCCCGTGTATGCAGGTTCTGCGGTTCTCCGGCTTGCGCGGGCAGTGGAATCGTATAAAATTCAAACCAGAGGGGGCGCGGCTATGCAAACCTGCCTGCGTTACGCAGTGCTGGGCACCGGGAATATCGTGAAGGAATTCATTGCGGCCGCGCGGGGAACGCCGCTGCGTCTGGGCGCTGTCTGCTCGCGCAGCGCACGGCGCGGCGCTGCTTTTGCCCGGGAAATCGGGGAACCGGAGCTGCCGGTGTTTGAGGGCGTGGAGCGCTTGGCGCAGGCGGCGGACATAGATGCCTGTTATGTTGCCAGCCCCAACGGCTGCCACGCCGCGCAATGTGCGGCGCTGCTTTCCGCAGGCAAGCATGTGCTTTGCGAAAAACCGGCCGCCGCCCCCGCCGCGCTGGAGCAGCTACATGCGCTGGCACGCGAACGGAATCTGATTTTCGCGGAAGCGATCATGTATTTGCAAACGCCGATGCGTCGCGCGGTGCTGGAAGCCCTGCCCAAGCTGGGGCGCATCACCTCCGCGATGATTGATTTTTCGCAGCGCTCTTCCCGTTATGACCGTTATCTCGCGGGCGAAACGCCAAACATTTTCAATCCCGCCCTTGCGGCCGGCGCATGGATGGATTTGGGGGTTTATTGCATCTATCCCGCGCTGGATTTTTTTGGCGAACCGGAGGAAGCAAAGGCAATCTTCCATACCCTTCGCACAGGCGCGGATGGCGCCGGCGCGGCAATTCTGCGCTATCCCGATTTCCCGGTGACGCTTACCTGGTCAAAAACCGGGCAAAGCCGGGGCGTTTCGCAGATCCTTGGCGATAACGGCACGCTGACGCTCCAATCGATTTCGCAGTTCCAGGGCATTGCGCTTTATGACCGCGAGGGCGGTGCGCGGCGGCTGGATGCGCCGCTTGCGAAGCCGGAGGTGATGCGCTATGAGGCGCAGGCCTTCTGCGATATGATCCGGGGCAAGCCCACGGCGGTTGCGCTGCCGGAGGCAAACGCGCTTTCGCTGCGGGTGAGCCGCTGGATGGAGAAAATTTTGAACGGTTGAAGGAAGGAGCTTCGTTTTTATGAGGATCGTCATTCTGGACGGCTACACCACCAATCCCGGGGATTTGTCCTGGGAGGGCATTGCGGCGCTCGGGGCGCTGACGGTCTATGACCATACGCCGCCGCCGCTCACGGTTGAGCGTGCGCACGAAGCGGAGCTTGTGATCAGCAACAAAACCGTGCTGAACGCGGCTGTGCTTGCGCAGCTGCCCCGGCTGCGCTATATCGGTTTGCTTTCCACGGGTTATGATGTGGTGGATCTGGAGGCTGCGCGGGAGCGCGGCGTTGCGGTGACGAACATCCCCTCCTATTCCCGGCCGAGCGTGGCGCAGATGGTCTTTGCCCTGCTGCTGGAGCTGTGCAGCCATGTCCAGGCGCACAGCGATTGCGTCCACGCGGGCGACTGGGCGCGTTCGCGCGATTTCTGTTTTTGGCGCTTCCCGCTGCGGGAACTCAGCGGCAAAACGATGGGGCTTATCGGCTTCGGGCAGATCGGGCAGTCGGTGGCGGCGGTTGCCCGCGCCTTCGGGATGCAGGTGCTTGCCTGCCGCCGGACGGGCGGTGCCGGCGGCGGGGAGCCAGCGCCCGGGCTGCGGCTGGTCTCCCTTGAGGAGGTGCTGCGCGGCGCGGATGTGCTCAGCCTGCATTGCCCGCTAACGCCGGAAACCAGAGGGCTGATCCGCCGCGAAACCATCGCCGTGATGAAGCCCGGCGCACTTTTGATCAACACCGCGCGCGGACCGATCCTCAACGAAGCGGATGTTGCCCAGGCTTTGAAGGAGGGGCGTTTGGGCGGCGCGGGGCTGGATGTGCTTTCCGCCGAACCGCCCGGGGAGGATAATCCGCTGCTGCACGCGCCCAATTGCGTGATCACACCGCACATCGCCTGGGCGACGAAGGAAGCGCGCGGCAGGCTGCTTGCCGCCGCGGCGGAAAACATTGCCGCCTTTTTGCGCGGAGAGCGGATGAACCGGGTGGAACTGCGTTGAACCCATCCAAAGCGGGGCGCATATGATGGCATGACCGGCAGGCTTCGCCGCCTCTGCGGCGTGCGCTTTCGTCGGCCTCCCCTCAATCTAACGCGAGAAATGGAAGATGCGCCATGTATTCTAATAATTGCTCCTGTTCCTGCCAGCCGGGCAGCGCCTATCCTGGTTACCCCGGCGGCGTTTATCCCGGCTATCCGGGCGGGCTTTATCCCGGTTACCCCGGCGGGTGCTATCCCGGTTATCCCGGCGGCACGTATCCCGGTTATCCCGGGGGCACGTATCCGGGCTATCCCGGCGGGTGCTATCCCGGTTATCCCGGCGGCACGTATCCCGGCTATCCCGGCGGATATTACCCCGGCTATCCCGGCGGCGGGTGCTGCTGTGATCCCAGCGCGGATGCCGCAAGCTGCCCGCACAACCCCCTTTTGGATTATTCCGCCGTCTATGGCGGCATGTACCGCTCCGACGAATTCAATTTTGAGCTGCTTTCCGGGACGACGAACTATCTTCTTCAGATGGATTCCCCGCTGCCCTTGAAAAACGTCGGCTTTACGCCCTCCACGCTGACAATCCAGTGCAGCGGCACCTATGAGCTGACCTTCTTCGGTAACTTTTCATATAGCGGCGATGCAGCAATGAATTTCTATGTGAAGGCGAACGGAAAGAAAATCGAGGAATCCGAGGTGATCCTCAATGCCATCCCAGGGCAACTGCAAAGCTTTGAGCGCACGGTGATCGTTCATCTGCCGGCGAACACCTCCCTGCAGGCTTTCCTGGATACCACGGAGGCAGGCGAGCTTTATTCCCCCGAAAACGGCATTCACCTGGAGGTGCGGCGCATCGGCGCTTAAGCCGGAACCGCAGTTCAAAAAAACAGCGCCGCGCGGCCTGACTTACAAGGCCGCGCGGCGTTTGCTTTGCCTTCGGGGCTGTCAGCAGTCCCGAAAAAACCGTTCCAGAATCCGTTGGCTCGCCCTGCCGTCCGGTCGGTCAAGATGAAAGCGCAAAAAGGCCTCCCGCGCTTCCCCGGCAGCCTCCGGCTGCGCTATGGCATCAAGCAAATCCGGAAAGCGCTCCACAAAAACGCCCGGCGGCAGCTCCCGCAGATCCTTGAAAAAGCCGCGATCCCGGGCATAACGCCCGTAATCATAGGCGTAGCAGATCACCGGCAGACCAAGCGCCGCGGCATCCAGGCACAAGGAGGAATAATCCGTGATCAAGCAGCCGCAAAGGCGCAGCAGAGCAACCGCGTCCTCAAAAGCGCTGACATTAACCGCGCCAGGGCAATCCTCCGGCGCGTAAGGAGCGGGCAGCTGCGGATGCAAACGCAGCAGCAGCACGGCTTCCTTTCCAAAGCGCTGCGCAAAGGCGGCAAAATCGAAGTGACGCAAAAGCTGCGCGTTTTCCTCCGGCGTATCCCGGAAGGTGGGGGCATAGAGGATCAGATTTTTCCCGGCGCAGGAGGGATAGCGCACATCAAAGGCCGCGCGGGCGGATGCCTGGTCGAAGGGCGCAAGGAGGGTGTCCAGGCGCGGGGAACCCAGCGGCAGCACACGCGCCTGATCAACGCCGAAGGCCTGGGCGTAATAAGGAGCCACCGTTTCGCTGGAGCAGATCACGGCGGAAAGCCGCGCCGCGCCGCGCCGCACCCGGCGGCGAAGGCCGGGTTCCAGCGGCAGGGCAAGCCCGAAGCGCTTGAGTGCGCCCTCCGCGTGCCAAAGCTGAAGCACTGTTGCGCGCCTGGAAACAGGCAGCTCCGCCAGGGGCATAAAGTTATCGTTGAGGGCAATGACGCGGGCGGTCGCAAGGTGAAAGGCCTGCACCGTAAAAAAGCGCAGCGCAGCGCCGAACGAAGCGCCGGGAGCCGCCGCCGGTATGCGGATTGAGATCG
>JAISQZ010000033.1 GCA_031273905.1 Oscillospiraceae bacterium
CTCCTACTCTAGTCCGTGCGCGAAGCGAGCCGTTTCACGCACAGAATTCAATAGGAGAGCGAAGCGACTAGCCCCGCCGCAGGCGGCGCGAAGCGAGCCGTTTCACGCACAGAATTCAATAGGAGAGCGAAGCGACTAGCCCCGCCGCAGGCGGCGCGAAGCGAGCCGTTTCACGCACAGATTAAAATAGGAGCGCGAAGCGACTGGAGAGAGTTTATGGATTTTGAGGGACTTAGGGGCGCGGCACAGGCACAGGGCATCGAACTGAGCGGCGGGCAACTGCGGCGTTTCAATGCCTATGCGGAGATACTGCTGCGCGAAAACGAAAAATACAACCTAACGGCGATCACCTCGCCGGAAGAGGTTGCGCGGAAGCATTTTTTAGATAGCCTGTTGCTGCTGCGCTGGCAGCCGCCGGAGGAAGGCGCTATGTTGCTGGACGTGGGCAGCGGCGCTGGTTTTCCGGGCATGGTGCTGGCGATTGCGCGGGAGGATCTGCGCGTCACCTTGCTGGAAAGCAGCAGGAAGAAAGCGGATTTCCTCACGGCGCTGGCGCGGGCGCTGGAACTGGAACTGCGGGTGCAGGTGCTTTGCGCAAGAGCGGAGGAAGCGGCGAAGCAGCCCCTTTGGCGCGAACGCTTTGATTTTGTGACCGCGCGGGCGGTGGCGGCATTGCCGGCGCTCTGCGAATACTGCTTGCCCTTTGTGCGGATAGGCGGTTGCTTCGCCGCGCTGAAGGGTTCGGCAGGGGAACAGGAAGCGGTGCTGGCAGGAAATGCGGTCGCTTTGTTGGGCGGCGCGCCGTGTGCGCTTATGCGGGAGGATATCCCCGGTTTGGGACGGCGCAGCTGCGTTGTGATCAGAAAAATATCGCAGACCCCGGCAAAATACCCCAGAAAACAAGGAATGATTCATAAGAGAAGCTTGTAATTTGCCGCCTTTCCGCGAAGGAGGAAAAAGACGATCGAACGCTTTTGCTGGACAAAGTACCGGGACTTGTGCTACACTGCGCTCAGAACCGCTTCATCCCGCTTCGCGCCGCCTGCGGCGGGGCTAGTCGCTTCGCTCTCCTATTGAATTCTGTGCGTGAAACGGCTCGCTTCGCGCACGGACTAGAGTAGGAGCACAAAGCGACTGCGCTCCTATTTCAGTCTGTGCGTGAAACGATTAGCCCCGCCGCAGGCGGTGCGTGAAACGACTGTTTAGGTGAATCAGCAGCACGGAAACATCTGCCGGATTAACACCGGAAATGCGGGAGGCCTGCCCCAGGGTTTCCGGTCGCGCTTTGGTCAGCTTTTCGCGGGCCTCCATGCGCAGAGAAGTGATCTCCGCATAATTGATGTTCCCAGGCAAGCGCACATCTTCCAGGCGCTTGAATTCCCGCGCCGCAGCCTCCTGCCGCTTGATATAACCCTCATATTTCAGGCGGGTTTCTGCCTGCGTAAATATTTCGGGTTCCAGCGCTGGGCGCGTGGGATCAAAGCCCTCCAGCACAGCGTAGCTCACCTGCGGGCGGCGCAGCAGCTCCGCTAGGCGCACGCCGCTTGTGATCCCTGCGGTTCCGGCGGCTTCCAGCGCAGCATTCAGGGCTTCGCAGGGCGAAAGGGTCACACGCGCCGCACGCAGCAGTTCCTCGTCAATCAGGGCTTCCTTCCGGCGCAGCGCAGCAAGACGTGCGGCATCCGCCAAACCAAGCGCGTGACCCAGAGGCGTCAGCCGCGCGTCCGCCGTATCGTGGCGCAGCAACAGGCGAAATTCCGAACGGGAGGTCATCATGCGGTAAGGCTCGCTGCAGCCCTTGGTCACCAGATCGTCAATCAGCGTGCCGATATAGGAGCTTTCGCGCGGCAAAACGACCGCCGGTTTCCCCTGTGCGCCGTGCGCCGCGTTGATCCCCGCCATCAGCCCCTGCGCCGCCGCTTCCTCGTAACCGCTGGAGCCGTTGAATTGCCCCGCGCCGAACAGACCCGGCAGTTCGCGGAATTCCAGGCTGCCGCCAAGCGCCAGCGGATCGACGCAATCATATTCGATCGCATAGGCGGGGCGCATCACCTCGCATTGCTCCAGACCGGGGATGCTGTGCAAAAAAGCCATCTGCACCTCCTCCGGCAGGGAAGACGAAAGACCCTGCAAATACATCTCCTGCGTGCGTTCGCCGCAGGGTTCCAAAAACAGCGGGTGCCGCTCCTTTTCCGGGAAACGGACGATTTTATCCTCAATGCTCGGGCAATAGCGCGGACCTACGCCTTCAATCTGCCCGCCAAACAGCGGGGAACGGTCCAGATTTTCCGTAATGATCCGCTTCGTTTCCGCCGTGGTATAGGTTTGATAGCAAAGGCTCCGCTGCCTGGGCGGCTGCGTCGCCGCAAAGGAAAAACAGACCGCCCGCTCGTCCCCTTCCTGCGGGGTTGTTTTGGTTAAATCCACGCTGCGCCGGTGTACGCGCGGCGGTGTGCCCGTCTTGAAGCGCCGCAGCGGCACACCCAGCGCGCGCAGGGAATCCGAAAGGGCGTTTGCCGGGGGCATTCCGTCCGGCCCGCCCGCATATTGCAGCGCACCGATGTGTATCCTCCCGCGCAAAAAGGTTCCCGTGGCAAGCACTACGCAGGCGGCGGCGTAACGCATTCCGGTTCCCGAGACCGCGACCCAGCCGCCCCGCGCTCCGGGTTCCAGCGAAACAATTTCCGCCTGACGCAACGAAAGCCCCGGCTGGGCTTCCAGCCGGAACTTCATTTCATCGGCATAGGCGCGGCGGTCGATCTGCGCCCGTGGGCTATGCACCGCCGCCCCCTTGCCCAGGTTGAGCATCCGGCACTGGATTGCGGTGGCATCCGCCGCCTTCGCCATCTCGCCGCCCAGAGCGTCAATTTCCCGCACAAGATGCCCCTTTGAGCTTCCGCCGATGGCGGGGTTGCAGGGCATATTGCCTATCCAATCCAGGTTGACTGTGAAAACCGCCGTGCGGCTGCCCAACCGCGCTGAAGCCAGCGCAGCTTCTATCCCGGCGTGCCCCGCGCCGATGACAATCACATCAAACCTCTCCAAGGCGCTTCGCGCTCCTATCTATATTACTTCGATTGTTTTAGTCGCTTCGCGCCGCCTGCGGCGGGGCTAGACGCTTCGCGCTCCTATTTGAATCTGTGCGTGAAACGACTCGCTTCGCGCGTTTGAATTGTTTCACGTGAAACAATTCGCTTCGCGCCGCCTATTTGAATCTGTGCGCGAAGCGACTAGCCCCGCCGCAGGCGGCGTGAAACGACTAGCCCCGCCGCAGGCGGCGATTTTATTTGCCTACGCAGAACTGTGTGAACAGTTCCTCGACCACGGCTTCCGTGGCACGTTCGCCGGTAAGCTGATAAAGCGGCTGGATCGCCTCTTCCAGCAAGAGCTGCAGAATATCCGCCGCAAAACCTTCATGAAAGACCCTGACCGCCTCGCGCAGCGCCGCCGCCGCAAGCCCGGCGCATTCCTTTTGCCGCGCGGTGCTGAGCATCGCTTCCTCCGGCGAAAGCGCATCGGTTTCCAGCAAGGTCTCCACCGCCTGCGTCAGTGCCTGCATCCCCTCGCCCCGCGCCGCGCTGATGGGAAGCACCCACGCAAAGCGCGTCCGCAGCGCGGCTGTATCCTGGCAGGAACCGATATCCGTCTTGTTGAGGAGCACGACCGTCCGCGCGGGATCACAGCTGTCCAGGAGCGCGTGATCCTCCTGCGTCAGCGCCTGCGAAGCATCCAGAAGAAGCAGAAGCAGCGCCGCGCTTTCCGCCGCCGCGCGGCTGCGCTCTACGCCAAGGCGCTCCACGGGATGCTGCGTTTCGCGGATACCTGCGGTATCGGTCAGGCGCAGCAGTGCCTTGCCCAGCAGCACCCGCTCGGTCACGGTGTCGCGGGTCGTGCCCGCGTGTTCCGTCACGATGGTGCGCTCAAAGCCGGCAAGGCGGTTCATCAGGGTGGATTTGCCCACATTGGGCTTGCCCAGCAGCACGGTATCCACCCCCTCGTGCATGGCGGCGCTTGCCCCGCACTGGGAAAGCAGAGCCTCCAGCTGCGTCTGCGCTTCCGAAAGCGCCGCGCCGGTTTCCTGCGGGGAAAGTGTCTGCGTCTCCTCCTCCGGATAATCGACCGACGCGGCAAGATTGGCGGCAAGCGCGGTCAGCCCGGTGCGGATCGCTTCAATTTTTGTGCTGAGCGCACCGCCCAGCGCCGCCGCCGCCGCGCGAGCCGCCGCCGCCGACTGCGCCTGCACCAGCTGCATCACAGCTTCCGCCTCGGTCAGATCAATTTTGCCGTTGAGATAGGCGCGTTTGGTGAATTCCCCCGGCTGCGCCAGCCGCGCACCGGCGGCAAGAACCGCCTCCAAAACCAGCCGCAGCACCATCTGCCCGCCGTGGCAGGAAAGCTCAAGCACATCTTCGCCGGTATAGCTTTTGGGCGAACGATAAAATAGGCAGATTGCCTCGTCAATGCGTTGCGCGGGCGCTGCGCCGGGCGCACAGACCCAGCCGCTGCACATATGATAGCCCGGCAGGTGCTCCCAATCCAGCGGGCGCTTCGGGGAAAAGACCCGGCGCGCCACCGCAACGGCTTCCCCGCCGCTGACGCGGACAATCCCAATGCCGCCGGGGGCGTTGGGCGTCGCAATGGCCGCAATGGTATCCGACAAACGCATTCCCTCCCGTACCAAAACGCAAGCTTGTGTCATATTACTCCGCCGCCCGGGAACCCGCTATATGGTTCCATCCCAGGTGCCGGTGCTCTGTTTGCGCTTTTCTTCCTCATCAAACCACCGGGTGGTGACCACCTTGCTGTCGGTATAAAACCGGAAGGCATCCTTGCCCAGGCAGTGCGCGTCGCCGAAGAAAGAGCGCTTGTGCCCGGAAAACGGGAACACGCCCACCGGCACCGGGATGCCGACGTTAACCCCCACCATGCCGCCCTGTGTGCGCCGCGCGAATTCCCGCGCGTAATACCCGCTTTGCGTGAAAATGACGGAGCCGTTGGCGAAGGGGCTGGCGTTCATCAGGGCAAGACCTTCCTCAAAGTCCTTCACGCGCTTGATGCACAGGACGGGACCGAAGATCTCGCTTTCGCCGACGGACATGCCGGGCTTGACATGATCAAAGATTGTGGGACCGACGTAGAATCCGTTTTCAAAGCCCGGCACGGTGCAGCCGCGCCCATCCAAAATCAATTGCGCACCGCTTGCAAGCCCTTCTTCAATCCGGCGCAGGATGGAGGCCTTGTGCGCCGCGCTGACCACGGGACCTAGTTCCGTGCTTTTTTCGTAAGCCGGACCGATGCGGCGGCGCTGCGCCTGCTCCTTAAGCTCCGCCGCAAGGGCATCGGCAATGCTTTCCTGCGCCACAACCACGGGCAGCGCCATGCAGCGTTCGCCCGCGCAGCCAAAGGCGGCGTTGACAATCCCGGCGGCGCTGCGCCGCAACGGCGCATCCTCCAGCACAAGCGCGTGGTTTTTCGCTTCGCACAGCGCCTGCACGCGCTTGCCTGCGGCGGCGGCGGCGGAATAGACGTGCAGCCCCACGTTTGTGGTGCCCACAAAGGTGATTCCCTTGATATCCGGGTGTGTGAGGAGCGCCTGGGCCTGGGTGCGCGCACAGGTGACAACGTTGAGCACGCCCGCCGGCAAGCCCGCCTCCTGATAGAGCGCCGCGATGCGCAGGGCGGTGCGCGGCGTGGGGGAGGCCGCCTTGAGCACCAGGGCATTGCCCGCGGCGACGCAGACCGGCGCCATCCAGCCGAAGGGGATCATCGCGGGGAAATTGAAGGGGGCGATGCCCGCGAAAACGCCCAGCGGCTCACGGCTGAGGACGGTATCGAAGCCGGTGGAGGTATCCGCCAGGCTTTCGCCCATCAGCAGCGAGGGCGCGGAAAGCGCCAGCTCCGTCCCCTCCTTCGCCTTGAGGACGTCGCCCCGCGCCTCCTCCCAGGCCTTGCCGTTTTCTTCGGCGACAAGGCGGGTCAGCTCCTCCATGTGGGCAAGGAGCAAATCGCGCACGCGATAAAGCACCTCCACGCGCCGGAACACCGGCGTTGCGCTCCAGCCGGGGAAGGCCGCCTTCGCCGCAAGCACCGCCGCTTCGATTTCCTCCGCGGTGCAGCAGGGCACCCGCGCGGTGATTTCGCCCGTGCTGGGGTTAAAGGCGTTGGTGAAGGCTTCTGTTTTGGAATCGACGAACTGCCCGTTGATAAAAGGGCGCAGGGTGGTGACCGGCTGCATGAGATCGCTCCTGACTCACTTGAATTTTTTGTATTACTCTTCGCGCAGCAGCGCCGGGTCTATGAGCTGAGGGTCATACATCACACGGGCGTTGGCCGCGCGCAGCTGCACATACGAAAGGGTGTTCCCGCTGGCCTTATCGATCGTTTGCCGGAAAATCTTGTTGCGCCGGTAATAATCCTTGCCGCAGCGCACAAAATGCGCGTCTTTTTCCAGAATATGGTATGATTGCGCCAGCGCCTGTTCCGCGCGTAATTCCCCGCAAAGATGCGTTTCTGTCACATAAGCGATGAACTGGAAGCATTGTTCCGTATTATTTTTTACACGGTAATCCAGGTAATTATACATAATGGAGGTGCCGCAGCCGAAGGGAACCGCACGCCCGAAATCCGGGAACAAATCGAAGCGGTCGTGGTGGTGATGTTCCACGATTTCCAGCGGACTGTGCAGCACCAGCCAGTGCAGGAGGTTTGTGAACTGGCACAGTCCGCCGCCCATGCCCGGCACGGCACGCCCGTTTGTGATGGTCAGCCCTTCGCGGTAGCCCTTCGCGGCAGTGCTGCCGCCGGCCAGCCGCCAAAAGGAAAAGGTTTCGCCGGGCTGAAGCAGGATCCCGCTGAGCTTTGGCGCGGCAAGGGAAAGATTGACCGCCTTGTTTTCCTGGAGGGTCATATCCACCTGCCCCAGCCGGCGGCGTATCAGCGAGCTGTGGCGATAAATCAGTGCCGGCAAGGGCTGATCCGCCCGGGTTTTCGCAAAGCGTTCCCTGCGGCGCAGATCCCTGAGCGTGCGCTTGCACTGCTCCTTGCGTTGGGAAATCCGATAGGTCACGGGTGAAATTTCGCAAAAGAGACGCCGCCCCGCTTGCGGCTTAGATGCCTCCCCCGGTTCCTGCTGTTCTTCAAGACTGTTCTCCATCTGTTTCTCCTCTCGCGTTCTTTTTATCCAGAAAAATCTGTGCCCTGAGTTCCTCCAGGTTCTGAAAGCGGCGTTCCGGGCGCAGGAAGCGCAGCAGCTGCACGGGGATTTCCTGCCCGTAAAGGTCGCCCTCAAAGCCGAGAATGTGCGTTTCACTGCGCAGCTCATCGCTTTGGAAGGAGGGTCTGCGCCCGATGTTGGTCACGGCGTCGCGCCAAACGCCCTCCACAAAGGCCTGGGAAGCATAGACGCCAAAGCGCGGCACCGCAAAGCCCGGCGGAAAATGCTGGTTGAGCGTCGCCGCGCCGAGGCTGCGCCCAAGGCGGTCGCCCCGGCGCACGGGGAAGCAATAGCCAAAGGGACGACCGAGCATCGCGTTGGCGCTGTGGAGATCCCCCCGGGCAAGCGCGGCGCGAATGCGCGTGGAGCTGATCGCTTCCCCCGCATAATCAAGCTCCGGCACAACGCGCAGCGCCACGTCCGCGTGTGCGCAAAGCGCGGCAAGCAGCGCGGCATCCCCCCGCCGGTCAAGCCCGAAGCGGTAATCATAGCCGCAGCAAAGCGCGGCCGCGCCGAAGCGCCCGCAGAGCGTATCCTTAAAAAATTCCTCCGGGGGGCTTTTGACGCATTCCGCGAAATCAAGCGTTAAAAGCGTCAGCCCCATGCCGGTCAAGGTCTCGTCGCGCACACGGTCTTCCAAAAGCCGCGGCGGTGCGCTGCCGCGCAGCAGCGCCATTGGGTGCTGGCGAAACAGCAGCACGGCGGGGCTAAGCCCCGCCCGCGCAAACGCACAGGCACCCTCGAGCACCGCCCGGTGCGCCAAATGCAGCCCGTCAAAGGAACCCAGCGCCAGTGCACGGTTTGCCTTGTTCATGTTGCCTCCGCCCCTACCCTGCGCCGCACGGCACGCCGCACGGCGGCGAAAAGCCACTGCGCACCCGCCGCGCCGAACACATAGACCACATAGACTTCCATGCGTGCAAGAATCATGCCGACGATCTGCACAAGCAGGACATAGTGATCGGACTGCGGCCCTGTTCGTCCGCTGGAAAGCCCGATGGTGCCCAGTGCGGAGGCAAAATCGAATACCGCGTCCTGCAGGCTCATGCCGTCAAGCGTCAGGAGGAACGCACCGAGAAAAAAGGTCGCCAGATAGATCAGCGCCACTCGCTGGTGCTGCGTCAGCTGCGCATCCGAAACACGGGTTTTGCCGTGGACACCGTAGACGGTGAGCAGGCTGACGCTGCGTTCCGGGCGGAACTTGCCCGCCAGGTTGACGGCGAAGGACTTGCACAGCACATAGACGCGGCTGTATTTGATCCCGCCCGCCGTGGACCCGGAAGCGCCGCCGATGAACATCAGCACAAAAATCAGGAAGAGCATGGCGGGACTCCAGTGATCCACCGTATTGATGGAATAGCCGGTGGTGGTTACGGCGGAAACGGCAAGGAAGACGGAATCGCGCAAGCTTTTGCCAAAGCCCGCATAGACGCCGCGCAGACCCAAAAAGGCAAGCAGCACCACAATCGCCGCCAGAAAAACCAGGAAAAACCGGATTTCGCCCAGCCGGAGAAACTTGCGCAGCTTGCCCTTGACCATCAAGGCGAGCGCCGCAAAGTTGGTCGCGCCCAGAAGCATCAGCACAATCGAGACCACCTCAATGGGGATGCTTTCGTAATAGCCGATGTTTTCGGAGCGCGGGGAAAAGCCCCCTGTCCCCAGCGCAGACATGGAATGGTTGATCGCGTCGAACCAGGGCATCCCGAAGAGCACGTAAAGCCCCGCGCCGCCGAGCACCATGCCAAGATAGAGATACATTGTGGCGCGGGCGGTGCTGACCAGGTTGGGTTCGAGCATGTCGCTATGCCCTTCGGCGGAAAACAGACCCATTGCGCCCCTGCCGCCGGAAAACAGCAGCAGCAGCAGCACAAAGCCCAGACCGCCCACAAATTGCATGAAGGCGCGGTAAAATAAAAAGATGTGCGGCGTATGGTCGATATCGGGCATGACCGTGAAGCCAGTGGTTGTCCAGCCGCTGACGGATTCAAACAGCGCCGGGATGAAATCCAGCTGCCGCCCCAGCAAAAAGGGCAGCGCACCGATGAGCATCATCAACAGCCAGAAGAAGATTACGGTGGTTACCGCCTGCTGCCTGCCCGCCGCCCGCCGGGCGGGGAAACGCTTTGCGCGTAATTGCAGCAGCAGCCCGCAAAGCAGCGAAACCGCCGCGGGAATCAAAGAACAATGGGCGAAGCCGCTTTCTTCCCGGAAGGGGA
>JAISQZ010000044.1 GCA_031273905.1 Oscillospiraceae bacterium
TGGCAATTGATGCCCTGGGAGGCAATCTGTTCCGGCGGGAGCAGCCGCAATCAGGGGGATAGGGGGAGCACCGGGATTGACACTTCGCCTGACGGATTTTTTTGCCGCGTTCGCCTCCAGCCCCATGCTGCTCGCAACGGCGCTGCTGTTGCTCGGCGTAGTGTTTGTCAACGGCTGGACTGACGCGCCAAACGCTATCGCCACTTGCGTTTCCACCCGCAGCCTGGGTGTGCGCCCGGCAATCTTGATGGCGGCGCTGTGCAATTTTTTGGGTATCGTGGTGATGACCTCCCTCAATGCGACCGTCGCGCAGACGATGTTTTACATGGTGGATTTTGGCGGGGATAACCGCAGTGCGCTGGCTGCCCTGTGCGCTGCGATGGCCGCAATCGTCCTTTGGGCGGTTGCGGCTTGGTATTTTGGCATCCCCACCAGTGAAAGCCATGCCCTGATCGCCGGGCTTTCCGGCGCGGCGATCGCCATACAGCACGGTTTTGGTGGTATCAACCCGCAGCAATGGAGCAAGGTGCTTTATGGGCTCTTGCTTTCGGCGGGGCTGGGCTTTGGGCTTGGGCTGGTTTCCGGAAGGCTGACGCAGCTTGGCGCTGCGCACATGGTGCGCAGCCGGGAAAACGATTGGTTCCGGCGCGGGCAGGTGCTAACGGCGGCGGGCAGCGCTTTCATGCACGGTGCACAGGATGGGCAAAAATTCCTCAGCGTATTTTTGCTGGGCATGTGCTTGGCGCAGGGCGGTACGGCTTCGGCGCAATTCAGTGCGCCGCTGTGGCTGATCCTGCTGTGCTCCGTTGTGATGGCGCTGGGCACCTCGCTGGGCGGTTACCGGATCATCAAATCCGTGGGCATGGATATGGTAAAGCTGGAAGCGCACGAGGGCTTTGCGGCGGATCTGGCGGCCTCCGCCTGCCTGCTGTTTTCAAGCCTTGGCGGACTGCCGGTGAGCACAACCCACACCAAGACGACGGCGATCATGGGTGTTGGCGCGGCAAAAAGCCTGCGCAACGTCAATTGGAGTGTGGTGCGCGAAATGGTGCTGGCATGGCTGCTGACTTTCCCCGGCTGCGGCTTGATTGGCTGGGGAATGGCACTGCTGTTTTTGCGGATTTTTTGAAGAGGGGAACCGTTTATGCCGGAAAAAATCACGAAAAAAGCGAAAAAAAAGCAGCCGGACTATTTCAGACGGCTGGAGCTGCAGGGCGAACTGCTGCAGGACTGCGCGGCGTTGCTGGAAGAGGCGCTTTCGCATTATGATTTTTTGCGGCTGCCCAAGCAATTGGAACAGATGCACCGGTTGGCGGAGCAAAGCGGCGGGCTCCGCCGGGCGATGGTCTCGGCGCTGATTGAGGACTTTTTGCCGCCGATGGAGCGCGGCGATTTTATGGCGCTCAGTGCGGGATGGGATTGCGCACTACGCCGCGCGGAGCGCACCCTGCGTCATTTTTTGACGATGCGCACGGCGCAGACGCCGCAGGCGGCGGTGCGGCTGGCGCACTGCTTTTGCGGTCAGGCGACTGCGTTGCGGCAGTGCGCGGCACTTTTGCCGCAGCGCAAAAAGCAAGGCGAGGCGCTCCTGCGCCACACGCGCACGGTGGACGCCTTGGAAGAGCAAAGCGATCAAATCTATATGGAAGCGCTGCAAGAGCTGTTTGCCCAGCAGCCGGATCCGCGTGCGCTGCTGGTGTGGCGCACACTCTTTGCGCAGATGAAAGAGCGCTGCGACGAAGCGGGTGCGCTGGCGCTGACGCTGGAAAGCGCCGTTATGAAGAACCTGTGAAAAAGAGATGAAATACCATTGACTATTGCTGAAAATGGTAGTATTATAATGCTATTAAATTAGGGGAGGAAAATTTCCGATGAATAAGTTATGCAGACGCGGGCTTTCGTCACTTCTGGCATTCGTGCTCCTGCTGGGCGCTCTGTTGCTGCCCGCGCAGGCGGTCGCGCAGCCGGATTATGAGGTGGACGAGCGTCCGGTCATCATCATCCACGGCATCGGGCAGTCCGAGGTTTTTTTGTGTGACGAAAACGGCGTGCCGGTGGTGGATGCCGACGGCGGAAAAACCCAAGGCTGGCCGCCGGAAATTGAGGTCGCGCCGGTATTGCAATCGGTGCTGCTGCCGTTGCTTGGGAGCCTGTTTTTGCAGCGTGATATGGGGCTGACCGATGCACTGAAGAAGACGGTCAACGAGATCTTTGATCTGTTTAAGATGGACGAGAACGGAATGCCGCTCAAAAACATGCAGGTGCATCGCTTTGAGGGCAGCGTCGCCGAATGCACGCAGGAAGAAAAAGATTTCATCTACGCTTCCATGCCCGTGCAGGAACTGGCGGAGCTTGTGGGGGAGGAAAAGCTCTATTATTTTGCCTATGATTCCTTCGGCAACAATGCCGCGATCACACAGGAGCTTTACGAAAAGATCCAGGAAGTTAAGGAAAAACACGACGTGGATTCCGTCAACCTGATCCCTGTCAGCCTGGGCGGCACGCTGATGAATTCCCTGCTGGAGGATTATCCGGAGGTTGCGGAGGATCTGCACAGCATCGTCTATGTCATCGCCGCGCTGGATGGTTCCAGGATCGTTGGCGACATGTATACGCGCAACCTCAGCACGGATAACGAGAGCCTTTACCTCAAGATGTTTCCCGCGCTGACACCCGGCTATATGGGCGATCTGCTCAACATTGCCATCCGTCTGCTGCCCAAAAGCTTGGTGAAGGGCATTTTGGACGCCCTGATTGATTCCTTGGTGGGGGATGTGATCAGCTATTCCACCACAATGTGGTCCCTTGTGCCCAGCGGCGATTACGAAAAGGCGCGTGCGCTGTGGCTCATGGATGGCAAGCACGATAAAATTCGTGCGCAGACGGATCAATACTGGGAAGCGCAGAAGAATTCCCGCGCGAACATCCTTGCGCTGCGCGAAGCGGGCGTGCAGGTTTATGCCATTGCCGAATATGACGTGCCGCTGTATTCCATTGCGGGTTCCTATGATGAAGTGAACGCAGACGGCATCATCCACCTGGATTCCGCCTCCTTGGGCGCGACAAGCGGCTATGTCGGCACAAAGCTGCCGGAAGGCTATGTCCAGAAGGTGGACGACGGGCACGACCACATTTCTCCGGATGGGATTGTGGATGCCTCCACCGGCGCGTTGCCGGAGCAAACCTTCTATTTCAAGGGGCAGAAGCACGAAAGCACCGCCAAGAGCGATGTGGTTATGCGCCTTGCGGTGCGCCTTGCAACCTCGTCGGAATATGAGACCGTTTATTCCATGGAAGGCTGGCCGCAGTTCAACAATGGGCGCGAAACCAGGGTGTTGCGCACGGAGTGGATTCCGCAGGCGAAAAAAATAGACCAAAGTGCGCTTTCTGAGGAGGACGCGGCCGAGCTGCAGGCGGCGATTGAAGCTGCGGAAGCGGTGCTGGCAAAGACCGTTGTTGTTCCCGGTGAGCTGGAAGCCGCGCAGGGGCGGCTGGAGGCGATCCTGATCAAGCTCGGCGTGCGGGAAGCCGCCGGGGAGGATCTGACAGCAAAGGTGCTCGATCCGCTCTTTGCCTTCATCAGTGATGTGCTGTATTATGGCTTCGGCGCACGCGGCTTCTTTGATTGCTATAGCGCGATCTGGAAAAAATAAGCCCCCCCCGCAAACAATAACAAAAACAAAGCAGCCGCTTAGGTTTGGCCCGTCAAAGGGCAAGCGGCTGCTTTTGTTGATTCCTCCGAAGCTGTGTTCACTCCGTGGGCTGCACGTTTTGCAGTTGTGCAAGGCGAATATAGATTTCCCGGATGAATTCAATCTGCGAACGCACCGCAAGCTTCTGATAAATGTTATAGAGGTTGCGCTTCACGGTTCCCTCGCTGATGTATAGCTGAGTGGAAATATAGCGGATGGTATCCCCTTGAAAAAGCAAGGTTGCGACCTCAGCTTCGCGTTTGGTCAAAAGTGGGCGCAGCACCGCGTCAAGCTGCTCGCGCGGCACATTGATGACGGAATCGAATTCATCTGTCGGGTGAACCTGCAGAAGCAGGGAATCCCCCGTGATGGTCACATCCGTGCGGAAGAAGCCTTCCCGCGTGCCCGTGCCCACGCCGCAGCTCCCTTTTTGCCGCGCTAAAAAATCCAGCGCATAAACAAAGGGCGTT
>JAISQZ010000146.1 GCA_031273905.1 Oscillospiraceae bacterium
TTTGATATTTTCCAAGAATTTTTCTTGACTAATGCGCAGCAATCTATTATACTATAGGAGCAACATATTCCATAAAATATTTTCGAAGGAGCTGTTTTGCATTGGCTAAGTTGGGGAGAAGAATTTTTGCTCTTTGCGCGGCGCTGACTCTTGTTTTGGCTTTATTTACCGGCTGCAATGGCAGTGAGGATCTGCCGTCCACCTCTACTACGGAGCCGACCATCACCACCACCGCCGCCACAGAAGATGTCAACGCGACCATCCCAGAAACAATTGCTGTCTCGGATTCCACCCACAGCACGGAAAGCACCACCGCGCCCGTGACTGAAAACGGCACCACAGCCAGCGCCGTCTCCGGTGTCACCAGCGGTACCGCCGCCACCACCACCAAGCAAAACACCGCCGCCACCAAGCAAAGCACCGCCGCGCCGAAAAAACCGACCACCACTGCGGAAATCGTCGCCTACTTCAACGCTGCGGCAAACAAGGTCAAAACCGCGAAGCCTGGCTACAGCCACAAGGCGCGCACAATCATTGACGACAAAAAGGTCAGCTCGCCCAACGGTTTCATTAACACGGTCGCCCCGCCCATAATCAATATGGCGAAGGGCTTCTGGTCTGATTGGTCAGAGCCG
Source organism: Oscillospiraceae bacterium (assembly GCA_031273905.1). Classification (GTDB taxonomy): domain Bacteria; phylum Bacillota; class Clostridia; order Oscillospirales; family Acutalibacteraceae; genus WRMQ01. The sequence continues at coordinate 636 of JAISQZ010000146.1, forward strand.
AACGTCGTCGCGAAGGGTTCCAATCACAACGATTTCCCCGTCAGCGGTCAAAGCTGGTCGAGCAAGCTGGATCCCTCCTGGGTCAAATCCGCCACCTGCACCACGCAGGGCAGCAGCTACAAAATTCGTATTGTCCTCAAGGATGAGCGCGTCGCCACTTTGCCCACGGATCAGACCAAAACCAAGCACGGGCAGGTGATCAAGGCCTTCACAAAGGGCGAGATCGCCGATGGTGCGTCGGAAATGGGCGTCGATATCTCCACCTTCGACTGCACCTATTCGGGCAACTACATCGAATACACCGTGGATATTGCCACCGGCAACGTCAAATCCGCCACCTACTATACTTCCGCTACGGTGCATCTGATCGCGAAATACGGGCTAACAGTTGATGCCACCCTGCCCCTTGCGCAGGAGCATGTTTATACGTTCTAAATGCTTATACTTATCCCGCAATAAAAGTGCAGGCCGCCGAAAGCCAGAGCTTCATCGGTGCGCGTGCACGGCAAAAATCCCCCCTGCATACCATATTTGCAGGGGGGTTAGATTTTATGCCGTTTTGGGTTATGGCACTGCTGGCAACGCTCGGCACTTGGAGCATCACAGCGCTCGGCGCCGCCGTGGTGCTGTTTTTTCGCAAGCCGAAGGATCGTGTGCTCAATGCCATGCTGGGCTTTGCCGCAGGCGTTATGCTTGCGGCGAGCGTCTGGTCGTTGTTGGAACCCGCTATGGCGCAAGCGGCGCTGCTGTTCCGGGGACCCGCCTGGCTGATGGCGGCTGCGGGTCTGCTTTGCGGCGCGGTTTTCCTTTGGGGGAGCGACCTTTTGCTTTTGCGCTTTTTGCGAAAAGAAAAAAGCACCCGCGCCGCGCGGATGCTGGTGCTTTCGATTACACTGCATAATATCCCGGAAGGGCTTGCCGTGGGCGTCGCCTTCGGCGCACTGGCGGCAGATCCCTCCAAACAGGTGCTGCTGGGGGCAATTTCAGTCGCCGTGGGGATCGGTATGCAAAATTTCCCGGAAGGCGCGGCGGTTTCGCTGCCCTTGCAGCGGGAGGGATTCAGCCGCAAGCGCAGCTTTTTTTGGGGGCAGCTTTCCGGCGCGGTGGAACCGGTCGCCGGCTTGCTGGGAGCGTTGCTTTCCGGCTGGGTTCGCCTCACATTGCCGTTTCTGCTCAGTTTTGCGGCGGGCGCAATGCTCTTGGTCTGTGCGCGGGAACTGATCCCCGCCTGCCACATGGGCGGCGAAAAACGCCCCTACCTTCCCACTGCCGCTGTGCTCGTCGGCTTTGCGCTGATGATGGCGATGGATAACGCGCTTTAAGATGCCGTCACACGCGAAGCACCGGAACGCGCGTTAAACGCCCCTTGCGCTGCGGTATATTTTCCCATTTTCCAGCGTGATCCCATGAATCCTGAACAGCTCGCTGACGGTTACCAGATTCCAGCCTTTTTCGGTCAATTCCTTGAGGATCACCGCGGCCGCCTGCTCCGTCATGTCGTAAAGATCATGCATCAGAACGATATCGCCGTTGCGCACAGTATCCAGCACCTCATTTGCCACGCGCTCCAAATCTTTCTGGCGCTGGGCGGCGCTGCGCGTATCCTTTTCCTTATCGCGGTAATACCAATCCTTGGTGTCGATGCTCCAAAGGATCAGCGGCATTTTAGCGTTGCTTTCGATGCAAACATTTCGCTCGCCATAGGGCGGACGCAGTAGCACAGGGCGCTGACCGGAGGCCTTTTCCAGCGCATCACTCGCCTTGGTCAAATCCTTCACGAGCTGGGCGGTGCTGAGCTTCACAAGGTGCTTGTGCGCAAAGGAATGGCTTGCAACCTCGCAGCCCATCGCGGTCATGCGCTGCAGCAGCGCCTGATACCCCTGTGCACGGTTGCCCAGAGCAAAGAAGGTTGCCTTTGCGTCATATTTTTCCAGCAAATCCAAGATGTTCTTCGTCACCTTGCCGGAAGGTCCGTCATCAAAGGTGAGCGCGACGTATTTCCCCTGCCCGTTCGGCGCTTCGTGGAAACCGGGCGCATTGGAACGCTTGGGGCTGTGCTCCTCCCCAGCCGCGCTATACGGAATTTCGTGCCGGGAAGGGGCTTGCGTTGTTGACGCCGTGCTTTTTGGCACAGCTTCAGGCAATATGACCGAAGGCTCGGCGGCGTTCACGCTTGTTTGTTCCAGCGGCTTTTGCTCGCGCAGACCGGTCAGCGCAATGCCCGGCACAATGGAACCTGCGCATATCAGGCTCAGCGCCAGCCATGCGCAGGATAACAAGAAAATGCTCCTAAACGGGTTTTTGTTCTTCAAATCAGCCCACCTCATCCTTCTTCACACGGTGTATTATACCACCGCAGGCAAAGAATCTGCAAGCCTTTTTTTGGATTTCGGACATCTTCTTTCGGAGAGGAAGCGTCGGCTTTTGTTTGCGTGGAAAAAAATTCCGGTTTGACGCGATAAAATATACAGTTCCTTCCAGCTTTGTTTTTTGCTTCCCTTTGCCTTGAAAATGTGGTATAATAAGCGCCACAGGAGTTGATGACGTTGAAAGAGTTTTTTCCCGGCATCCCTATGGTCTCGTACGAAGGAAGTTATTCCTCCAACCCCTTTGCCTTCAAATTCTACCAGCAGGATCGCATCATCGCGGGCAAGCCAATGCGCGAGCATCTGCGGTTCGCGCTTTCGTTCCAAAGCCCACTGCCGGTCGCCCTCATGCCGGGCGCACCCGATCCGATACGGGACGCGAAGGGACGTGCGCAAGCCCTGCTGGAGCTGATGCACAAGCTTGGTCTTTCCTATTACACACTGCGTGACCGCGATTTGGCGCCGGAGGCGGGCAGCCTGCGCGAAAGCAACGCCCGGCTGGATGAAACGGCGGAATGCCTGCTCTTTTTGCAACAGGCCTATGCCGTGCGCCCGCTGACGGTTTCGGTGGATCTGAGCAGCCATCCGCGTTATATCGAAGGCGCCGCTACTTCCCCATCCGCGGATGTTTTCGCCTTTGCCGCCGCGCAGACCAAGAAAGCGCTGGAACTGGCGCAGCGCCTAGGCGCGCTTTCCTTTTGTATTCCCGGCGAACGCGAGGGCGGCGGGCAGCTTTTTTGCGTCAATGACCTTTTGGCACAGGGGAACCTGGCGCAGCTGCTGCGCTTCACGGCGGAATACGCCGCTCTGCTCGGCTTTGGCGGGCAATTGTGCGCGGCACCCGCCGCTTCCCCCGCCCTGCAGGACGATGCCTATTGGCGCGACGGTGAAGCCTGCCTTGCTTTTTTGCGCCGCCACCATCTGGAGCAGACCTATCAAATCTGCCTGCCCGCAAGCGCCTCCCCGCAAGCGCTGCGCACGCTGCTGGACGCAAACGCGCTCTTTTCCCTGGAAACGCGCGGGCAGGAAAGTGCCCCAAGCTTGGTGCCGCAAGCGGCGCTTGCCATGCTTGCGCTGCTGCGCGGCGGTTCCCTGCCCGCAGGAGGGCTGACGCTGTATCCCCTGCCAGCCCCCGGCTCCAACACGCCGGAGGATCTTTGCATCGCCCTGGTGCAGCGCATGGACGCTTATGCCCTTGGATTGCATCTGGCGCAGCGCACACTGCTGGATGGCAGGCTGGAACAATTCCTGCGTGAGCGCTACGCGAGCTACGGCTATGGCGTCGGCAGGGCGGTCGTGGAAGGCGGCGCCAGCCTGACGAGTCTGGAGCAATACGCCCTGCAAAAAGGCGATGCCTCCCCCGCCAGCGGCAGGCAGGAATATCTGGGCGCGGTGCTTGATTCGCTGCTGTTCCGCAACGCGTGAAGGATGCCGGCCGCGCGGCGCACGTGCGGCCGGTCGCCCAAGCTACCAAAATAGCGCCGTGGAATTCCGGAAGAAATTTAGGGCGCGTTGGCACTACCGCCGTGTACATGCCTGTGAAGAACCGCCGATGCTCCGTATGCGTCGGCGGTTGTTTGTGTTACTTGTTCACAACACGAAATTCATTTCTTGCTTTTTTTAGCCAAGTATGCTAAACTGGTTGCAAAATGAGGATGGGGTGCCGATGAATTTTCCGGCCTTTACAACCGCGACGTTTTCGAAGCTTCCCGCCGCCAAGCAGGAGCGCATCCTCCATACGGCCGGGGAAGAGTTTGCGTTGCGCGGCTATGAAGCGGCAAGGATGGCGACCATCGCGGAAAACGCTGCCGTGAGCGTCGGTGCGCTTTACAAATATTTTGACGGCAAGCAAAACCTCTATCTCGCCGTAATCCATCACTCCGTTGCGGCGATGGAGGATCTGTTGACCTCTCTTTCGCGAACCAGCGAGGACATCCTGGTCAAGGCGGAAAAAATCGTCAGGGAAATTCAGCGCTTTTCCCGCAGGGAACGGCTCCTGATCAAGCTTTATGCCGGCGCGACTGCAGAAAACGATCCCGTCCTGGTGGCGCGCTTTGCCGCCGAGCTTGAAACGGTCACCGCGCGGATTTACCGCCAGGCGATCCGGGAAGCGCAGGCCATGGGCGATGTGCGCGCGGATATTGACGCGGGCTTTGCCGCTTTTTTGCTCAACAGCCTGTTCATGATGCTCCAATTTTCCTATTCCAACGAATACCACATGCTCCGCCTGAAAATCTATGCTGGGGCGGATGTACCGGAGCGCGATGACTTCGTGGTGGAGCAGGTGCTCAAATTCATCAAATCCGCGCTGCGGTGAAACATATGCAAATACAAAGGAGAAAAACCATGCTTGCGCTTGCCTATGACATTGGCACTACGGGAGTTAAAACCTGCCTGTTCCGCATTGGGGAAACAATTGAGCTGCTCAGCGGCGCGAGTGCGGGATATGGACTTTATGTCCTGCCTGGCGGCGGGGCGGAGCAGGAGCCGGACGAATGGTGGGCAGCAATGTGCGCCACTACGCGCACCGTGCTTGCTGAAAGCGGCGCCGCGCCGGAGGAAATCGCGGGCATCTCCTTTTGTTCGCAGATGCAAGGGCTGATCCTAGTGGATAGGGAGGGCTTGCCCCTGCGCCGAGCGATGAGCTATATGGATCAGCGCGCGGGTGAGGAACTCAAGGCGGGCATGGCCTTCGGTCCGCAGATCGCCGGGGCAAACCTTGTGCGGCTGCTGCGTTCGCTGCGTATCACCGGCGCAGTGGCGGCAAGCGTCAAGGATCCGGTTTGGAAATACAAATGGGTGGAAGCCCATGAACCGGAAATCTTTGCGAAGACGCACAAGTGGCTTGATGTCAAGGAAGCAATGATTGCCCGCATGACCGGGCGCTGCGTGATGACGACGGATTCCGCTTTCGCCACGCTGCTTTATGATATCCGCGCGGGCAGGCAGGGCTGGAGCCGCGAGATCACAAGGATGCTCGGCGTGCGTTATGAGCACCTGGCGGAAATCGTACCCTGCACCGCCAAGGTGGGGGTGCTGCGCACCGCGCAGGCGATTGAGCTGGGGCTTTGCGCGGGCACCGCGGTTTATGGCGGCGGCGGGGACGCTTCTCTTGTGGGTGTGGGCGCCGGCGCTG
>JAISQZ010000053.1 GCA_031273905.1 Oscillospiraceae bacterium
CACCTCCATCAGCTCGTGCTGCCAGGCGTGGATCAGGTTGACCAGCCGCTTGGTGCCAATATCCGGGTTCAAGCGCTTCACCAAATCGGGGCGCTGTGTGGCGATGCCCCAATTGCACAGCCCGATATGGCAGCTGCGGCAGAGGTGACAGCCCAGCGCAAGCAGAGCGCCTGTGGCAACATAGCAGGCATCCGCGCCAAGAGCGATCGCTTTGATCCAATCGGTGCTTGAACGGATGGAGCCGCCGACCACCAGCGAAATATCGTCGCGGATGCCCTCGTCGCGGAGCTTTTGATCCACGCTTGCTAGGGCAAGCTCAATCGGGATGCCGACGTTATCGCGGATGCGTGTGGGCGCGGCGCCCGTGCCGCCGCGGAAGCCGTCAATGGCGATGATGTCCGCGCCGGAACGCGCTACGCCGCTTGCGATGGCAGCGACGTTATGCACCGCCGCGATTTTGACGATGATTGGCTTGCGGTTATCCGTGGCTTCCTTGAGGGAATAGACCAGCTGGCGCAGATCCTCAATGGAATAGATATCGTGGTGCGGAGCGGGGGAAATGGCGTCGGAGCCGTTGGGCGTCATGCGCGTGCGCGCCACATCGCCGATATTCTTGTGCCCGGGCAGATGCCCGCCGATGCCGGGCTTTGCGCCCTGCCCCATTTTGATTTCCACCGCGACACCCGCCATCAGGTAATCGCTTTGCACGCCGAAGCGCCCGGAGGCCACCTGCACGATCGTGTTGGGTCCGTAACGGTAAAAATCCGCGTGCAGCCCGCCCTCGCCGGTATTGTAGCAAACGCCAAGCTCTGAAGCCGCCCTTGCCAGGCAGGCGTGGGCGTTATAGCTGATGGAGCCATAGGACATGGCCGAAAACATCAGCGGCATTGCAAGTGAGATTTGCGGGGTCAGGTTATCCAGCAGCCGCCCGTCCGCGTCGCGCTGAAGGGGCAGCGACTTTTTGCCGAGGAAAACCTTGGTTTCCATTGGCTCGCGCAGGGGATCAATGGAAGGGTTGGTTACCTGGGAGGCGTTGAGCAGGATGCGGTCGAAATAATTGGGCAGCGGACGTGGATTCCCCATGGAGGAGAGCAACACGCCGCCGGTGTTTGCCTGCGCGTAAAGCTCGCGGATGGTCTGCCCCTGCCAATTGGCATTGGAGCGAAAGGTATGCGCCGTCTCAACGATTTTGAGCGCCTTCGTCGGGCAAAGCGTCACGCAGCGGTGGCAGCAGACGCACTTTTCATCGTAGGCTTCCATTGCGCCGCTTTCCTGGTCATAGCCGTGGGCGCAATTGGCGCATTGGCGTTCGCACGCCCGGCAGCAGATGCACTTCTTTTCGTTGCGCACAATCTCATATTCAGGATGTACGTACAAGTCCATGGGGAACTCCTTCCTCCTGTTTGCTTTATACTTTAAGCAAAGCGGCGCAGCTGCTTGCGCAGCCGTTGGTTGCGGTGGATGTGATTTGCCTCAAGCTTTTTGCCATAAGCACAGATAAACCGGCACCGCATTCACGGCGCACAGCAGTTCGCAGACTGCAGCCCCACAATCACCGGCTGCCCTGCTTCCGGACTCCATACGGCAGGGATATCAGGGCAGACGGCGCGGATGGCGCATTCCTCGCTTGCGGCGTAAAAGCGTTCGCCGTAATCGCCGCAGACCATGGAACGCAGCTTGAGCCGGTCGCCCAAGATCATCATGCCGCCCTGGAAGCCCAGAATGATCGAAAAGGGACCCGTGACCAGCAGGCTGGAAAAGCGTTTGCGCAAAAAGGTGCGGCGCAGCTTTTCGGCTTCCGGCATCGTTTCAATTGTGGACCAGAACGGCGCTGCCATCACTTCGGCGGTTTCCTGTAAGGTCAGACCCTGCTTGCGGTGCAGATAATCCACAATATAGGTGATCGCCTCAGTATCTGTTTGCAGGGAACACTTATAGCCGAACATTTCCAGGAAGCGACGGTTTGCGTCATAGGAGGAAATTTCACCGTTGTGCACGATGGAATAATCCAGCAGCCCGAAGGGATGCGCACCGCCCCACCAGCCGGGGGTATTGGTTGGGTAGCGCCCGTGCGCCGTCCAGCAGTAGCCGGCGTAATTTTCCAGCTGGTAAAATTCGCCCACATCCTCCGGGAACCCGTTCGCCTTGAAGATGCCCATATTTTTGCCGCAGGAAAACACGAAGGCGCCGTCGATTTTTTCGTTGATACGCAGTGCGCGGCGGGAGACGTATTCCTCCTCCTGCAGCTGTGAATCGCGCAGCTTATCCGGCAGCGGCAGCAAAAAATAGCGGTAGATCAGCGGCTCATCCTTAATTTGAGGGGTCTTGCGCGTCGGGATTTCGCCAAAGCTAATCACGCTGAAATAATGCTCAATGTATTTTTCGCACCTGCGCTGGCTGGTATCGTCATCAAAAAACAGGTGGAAGGCATAATAATCCGCAAATTCCGGATAGATGCCGTAGCCGGCGAAGCCACCGCCCAAGCCGTTGGAGCGGTCGTGCATCACCTCAATGGAACGAACGATGTCCCTGCCCGTCATGCGTTCCCCGCTGCGGGAAAAAATGCCCGCAATCGCGCAGCCGGAGGGAATCCGAACCTGGCCTTCTTTTAACATGCGTCCTCCCAAGCCTTTCGTCGAGTTAAATATGGCGCACACAAAAAACCTGGAGCCGACAACGACCCCAGGCGAGCGCGCCTCATTGCCGCACAAAGCTACAGCAACATTGTACCGCAGGAAATGCAGGATTGTCAAGTGAAAAATGCATTTATTTTAAAGTAGAGGGCGATTTTCAGCAAAAAACCGCCCTCTGTTTTGCAGGAATGGGATTTTGCACAAATTCAGTTGCAGAATACGCCGGGATTTATTGCGAATTTGGCGCTGTGGTCGTCGGCGCTTCCTCTTGCTTGCCGACGTTGTTATAGATGAAAATAAGCGCTTTGTTTTGCATCAGGGTGCGGATAAGGAAGCCCTTGCCATACTGGGCATAGATCTCCTCGTCTGAGGCATCGGCAAGCTCGCTGTAGTAGCTGCGATAATTATCAAGCAGGTTCGCAAGATCCTCCTCCGTGACGGCGAGGTTTTCTTTTTCCGCAATGGCAAAGACAAAGAGGTCGCGCCTGATGCGTTCGTCATCGTATTCCTCCTTGTAATCCGCCAGCGAACCCGTATATGCGTTGGCGGAGATGTATTCCTCCGCGCCCATGCTTTGCTGTTCGGCCTGTGCGCGCAGCACATCCTCATAATATTTCTGTTCCCTTACGGGCAGCCTGAGAATTTTGGCGTTCGCGAAGGCGACCTCAAAGGCCTTTTCGGCATTCGCCTGCTTGACCTCGTTGATCAGCTCGTTTTCGGCATAGGCGACAAGGTCGTTGACGGTTGTGATCTGCCCGCCGGTCAGCGTATTGACATCCTCATCGCGGATGACGGTGGAACCGATTTTGTGCACGGTGCAGGTGAAGACAGCGGGCTTGCCCGCAAGCTCGGCGTCATATTCCGCAGGGAAGGTGACCTCAAGCTTAAATTCCTTGCCACGCTCTTTGCCGATGATGCCTTCCTCAAAGCCCGGGATGAAGCTGCCGGAACCGATTTCCAGCTGCTGGTTTTCCCCCTTCATGCCCTCGAGCGTCTGCGCGGAAGCGCCGTCGGCGGCGCCCTCAAAGTCGAACACGATAACGTCGCCCTTTTCGACTGTCTTTTTGCCTTCGGTTTCCACAAATTTCAATTCAATTTGCGCTTCGGCAAAATAACTCTTTGCCCGGGCAAGCGATTCCGCCTTGGTAAATTCCTCCGGCTCAAATTCCACAGTGATGCCCTTATAGTCGCCCAGAGTGATGTACTCACTCAGATTATAACCGGCGTAGGGCTTGTCCTCTTTCCAGCCGGAAAGTGTGTCCCTCAGGTTGCTCAGCGTTTCCTGCGGGGAGCAGGCGGCAAACAGGAGGGGCAGGAGGAAGAGGAGGAGCGCGAGTGTGAGCTTGACAAGCAGACGCTTTTTCATAGAAGCTTCAACCTTTCATTCATAGAACGGGGGCATTTTGATTTCCACGACCAGTATAGCACCTTTTGAAGGCAAGTGCAATCGTTTTTCAAAAAAGTAAATGCCGGAGCCGCGCTTTGCCCTTCCCCGCCATTGACAACAGGGAAGGTTTTGTTGTACAATAAAGGAGAAGAGAAAGGGAGGGGCGAGCGATGGACTGTTTTTCCGCCGGGTCGCGTTTTCTGCTGCTGGAGGACGGACATATATTTGAGGGAAAAGCCTTTGGTGCAAAGGCATCCATGTTTGGCGAGGTGGTGTTCACCACCAACATGACCGGTTATTTGGAAACCGTGACCGATCCCAGCTACGAAGGGCAGATCGTGGTGCAGACCTTTCCGCTGATTGGGAATTACGGCGTCAATCCGGCGGATTATGAAAGCCGCAAGCCGTTTGTGCAAGGCTATATCGTCAAGGAATGGTGTCAATCCCCCTCGCATTTTGCATGTGCTGGGACGCTTGACGCTTTTTTTCAGCGCTACGGCATCCCCGGGCTATCCGGGATTGACACCCGTGCGCTGACCAAGCTTATCCGCAGCGCCGGTGTGCTGCGCGGTGCGCTGACCGATGACCCGCAAAGCATCACAACCGCCCAGCTGCAAGGCTACCAGATCGGCGACGCTGTGTCACGCGTGACGGTGCAGGCACCGGAACGTCATCCGGTGGGTGACGCGAAATATAAGGTGCTGCTTTGGGATTTCGGCGTGAAGGACAGCTCTATCCGCCGCCTGAATGAACGCGGCTGTGACGTGACGGTGATCCCCTCCTTCTGGACGGCGCGGCAAATTGCCGCCGAAGCGCCGGACGGAATCCTGCTTTCCAACGGACCTGGGAACCCTGAGGAAAACACAGGCATCATCGCCGAGCTGCAAAGGGTGATCCAAACCAAGCTGCCGGTGTTCGGCATCTGCCTAGGTCACCAGCTGCTTGCCCTCGCAAACGGCGGCGTAACCGAAAAGCTCAAATACGGGCATCGCGGCGGGAATCACCCTGTGCGCGACCTCGTCACGGGCAGAACCTATATCACCAGTCAAAATCACGGCTATGCCGTCCGGCTGGACAAGCTGCCGCCCAACGCCCTCTCCCGCTGCGTCAACGCGAACGACGGCACTTGTGAGGGGCTGGATTACACGGATTTCCCCGGGTTTTCGGCGCAGTTTCATCCGGAAGCCTGCGGCGGACCGAAGGACACGGAATTTTTGTTTGACCGCTTTGTGCAAACAATGGAAGGGAGAAAAGCCACATGCCGCTGAATCCGGGAATCCGCAAGGTATTGGTGATCGGTTCCGGCCCGATTGTTATCGGGCAGGCGGCGGAATTCGACTACGCCGGCACGCAGGCCTGCCGCGCCCTGCGCGAGGAAGGTCTGGAAATTGTGCTGATCAATTCCAACCCCGCCACCATCATGACCGACCAGCACATGGCGGATAAAATCTACATTGAGCCGCTGACAGTGGAAACCGTGAAACGCGTGATCCTCAAGGAATCCCCCGATAGCATCCTGCCAACGCTTGGCGGACAGACGGGACTGACCTTGGCCATGCAGCTTGCAAAGGAGGGCTTCCTTGCCCGGCACGGCGTCCGTCTGCTCGGCGCCCGGCCGGACACGATTGATAAAGCAGAGGATCGTCAGCTTTTCAAGGACACGATGCAGGAAATCGGTCAGCCGGTAATCCCCTCTAGGGTCTGCACCGACTTGGAAGCCTCCGTCGCCTTTGCCGACGAAACCGGCTACCCGGTGATCGTGCGCCCCGCCTTCACGCTCGGCGGCGCCGGCGGCGGTTTTTGCGCCAATGAAGCGGAGCTGCGCGAAATCGGTGCAGGCGGTCTTCGCCAAAGCCCGATCCATCAAGTGCTGATTGAAAAAAGCGTCGCGGGCTGGAAGGAAATTGAATATGAGGTGATGCGCGATGCCATCGGCAATGTGATCACCGTCTGCTCTATGGAAAACTTTGATCCCGTCGGCATCCACACGGGGGACAGCATCGTTGTCGCGCCCACGCTGACCCTGGCGGATAAGGAATACCAGATGCTGCGTTCCGCGGCGCTCAGCATCATTTCGGCGCTGGGCGTGGAAGGCGGCTGCAATGTGCAGTTCGCGCTGCACCCCACAAGCTACGAATATGCCGTGATTGAGGTCAATCCCCGCGTTTCGCGCTCCTCTGCGCTGGCCTCTAAGGCAACGGGCTACCCCATTGCAAAGGTGGCGGCAAAGATCGCCGTAGGCTATACCCTGGATGAAATCCCCAATGCGGTCACAGGCAAAACAATGGCCTGCTTTGAGCCGGTGCTGGATTATATCGCGCTCAAATTCCCAAAGTGGCCCTTCGATAAATTCATCTTCGCCAGCCGGAAGCTTGGCACACAGATGAAGGCGACCGGCGAAGTGATGAGCTTGGGCGACAGCTTTGAAAACGCGCTGATGAAGGCGGTGCGCGGGGTTGAAATCAGCCGCAGCACCCTGCGCCACCCACGCCTTGCGAACTGTTCCACGGAGGAATTGCGCACGGCGATTGCCCAAGGCACGGATGAACGGCTGTTCCAGATCTTTGAACTGCTGCTGCGCGGCGTGACCTGTGCGGAAATCCACAGCATTACACAAATCGATTGCTACTTTTTAGAAAAACTGCGCGGCATGGCGGACTTTGAATCCTCCCTACAGAGCAGGCAGCTCACAGCAGAGGCTTATCGGCAGGCAAAGCGATTGGGCTACCCGGATGCTTCCCTGAAAGAAATCACCGGGCATCCCCTGCCGGGCAAGCCCGCCCCCGCCTTTCGCATGGTGGACACCTGCGCCGGGGAATTTGATGCGGCAACCCCCTATTTTTATTCCGTGCCGGAGGGCGGGGACGAAACCGCCCTGCTGCCGCAAAGCGCTAAGCCGCGCGCGGTGGTGCTGGGTTCCGGACCCATCCGCATCGGGCAGGGCATTGAATTTGATTATGCCAGCGTGCACTGTGTGCGCTCCCTGCAAAAGCTGGGTTATGAAGCAATCATCATCAACAACAACCCCGAGACCGTCTCCACGGACTTTGATACCGCCGACCGCCTCTATTTTGAAGCCCTTACCCCGGAGGATGTGGACGCCATCCTCAAGATTGAGCGGCCCGTGGGCGTGGTTGCCGCATTTGGCGGGCAGACGGCAATCAAGCTGGCAAAATTCCTCAACGACAGCGGCTATCCCATCCTGGGCACTTCCTTTGAGGGCATTGACCGCGCGGAGGATCGCGAGCGCTTTGACGAGCTGCTGACCAAAGTGGAGGTCAAGCGCCCTGAGGGCTTGACCGTCATGACCGCCGAGGAAGCAATCGCAGCCGCAAACCGCCTGGGCTATCCGGTTTTGGTGCGTCCCTCCTATGTGCTAGGCGGGCAAAACATGTCCATCGCCAACAGCGACGACGAAATGCGCGAATTCATGGGCATCATCCTTTCCGGCGGGGTGGAAAACCCCGTGCTGGTGGATAAATACCTGATGGGGACGGAAATTGAGGTTGACGCCATCTGCGACGGCAAGGATATCCTGATCCCCGGCATCATGGAACACATTGAGCGCACGGGCGTGCATTCGGGCGATTCCATCGCGGTTTATCCGGCAATGCATGTGGACGATGAGATGATCGAAAAAATCCTCGGCGCAACCAAGCGCATCTCTCTGGAACTGGACATCAGGGGCATCGTCAATATCCAGTATATTATTTATCACGACGACCTCTATGTGATTGAGGTCAATCCCCGCGCCTCCCGCACCGTGCCCTATATCAGCAAGGTGACAGGCGTTCCCGTTGTGGAGCTTTGCACCCGCGCCATGGTGGGCGAACGCTTGGCAAGCATGGGCTATGGCACGGGGCTTTACGCCTCCTCGCCCTATACGGCGGTAAAAGTGCCGGTATTTTCCTTCGAAAAGCTTCACGGGGTGGACACCCAGTTGGGGCCGGAAATGAAATCCACCGGCGAGGCGCTTGGCATTGGTAAGACACTGGAAGAAGCTCTGTTCAAGGGTTTGACCGCAGCCGGCTTCCGCATGGAGCGCAGCGGCGGCGTGCTGATCACCGTGCGCAACCAGGATAAATATGAGATCCCGGATCTTGCGAAAAAATTTGCGGGGCTTGGTTTTCGGCTCTATGCCACGGAGGGCAACGCGCAGGTGCTTGCCGCTGCGGGGCTGGACGTAACAACCGTAGCAAAAATCCACGAAGGGGAGGAAAACACCGCCAAGCTGATTGAAAGCGGCGCGGTGCAATATGTTATTTCCACTTCCGCAAAGGGACGCGACCCTTTGCGCGACAGTGTAAAGATCCGCACCCTTTCCACGCGGCTTGGCATCCCTTGCCTGCCTCCATTGATACCGCCAACGCCTTAGCGGACAGCCTGCGCAGCCGCTACAGCGAAATCAACACAGAGCTTGTGGACATCACCCGGATGCGCAGCAAAAAACAAAGCCTGCGCTTCACCAAAATGCAAAGCTGCGGCAATGATTATATCTATTTTGATTGCTTTAAGCAAACTGTGGAATCTCCGGAGTCCCTCGCCATTGCCCTTTCTGACCGGCATTACGGCGTGGGCGGCGATGGCGTGATCCTGATCGCGCCGTCCGACACCGCCGACGCCAAGATGCGCATGTTCAACCTTGACGGCAGTGAAGGCGTCATGTGCGGCAACGGCATCCGCTGCGTGGCGAAATATCTTTTTGACAATGACATCGTACAGAAAAGGGACATTTGCATTGAGACCCTCGGCGGTGTCAAGACCTTGCGCCTGCGCACAAAGGAGGGCAAGGTTTCCAGCGTTTCAGTGGATATGGGCCGCGCTTCGTTGCCGTCCGCATCCCTGCCCGTGCGGCTGGACGGCGAACGCGTGATTGACCGCCCGGTCAATGTGGAGGGACAGGAATTCCGCATCAGTTGCATCTCCATTGGTAACCCGCACTGCGTGCTGTTCTTTGACACGCCGCCGGAAGCCGTTGCCGTGGAAAAAATCGGTCCCCTGCTGGAAAATCATACCGCGCTGTTCCCGGAACGCGTCAACGTGGAATTTGCCCATTTGGTGGACGCAAAGACCATCAAGCTGCGCGTCTGGGAGCGCGGCAGCGGCGAAACCCTCGCCTGCGGCACCGGAGCCTGCGCGGCGGTAGCGGCGGCGGTAGAAAACGGTTTTTGCGCCAGAGGTGAACAAATCCGTGTTCAATTGCCCGGCGGCGACCTCTATGTCCGCTACACCGATGACGCAGTGTTCCTCACCGGCAGCGCGGTGAAGGTTTTTGAGGGAACGATGGAAATTTAGCGCACGGATTTTGTGCCAAACGCGAAAATTTTTACCGCCATACCGGCGCATCGCAAGAAGATCCGTCGGTCTTCCCTCTTAATTCATCGTCAAAAACATGCGCACACCGGCTTCGTCGGCTTCCCAGCGAAAGCGCAGGTGCAGCCGCCGCGCCAAAAGCTCGCACATCGAAAACCCGTAATCCTCCGGCGCTCCGCCTTCCTCCTGCTGCCCCAAAAGCGGCAACAGCGGCGTCTGCTGCAAGGCTGCGCCTTCCGTGCGCAGGATCAATAACCGGCTTTGCTGCACGAGCTTCAAATCAAAATGGAGGTTTTTTCCGCGCGGCGAACAGCGCAGGCAGCAACCGATCATCTCCTCTAGCAGGAACAAAAAGGCTTCCCGCGGCACCTGCAGCAGAAGCTCCGAACCCACTGGTCGGTGCGCTGTCACACCCGCATAGAGGAATTCCCGGCGCATATTATTGACGGCGATATTGATCAGTGAAAGCAACTCTGCGGGGACGGCGGCTTCGGCTGGCTGTCCCTTGCCATCTTCAAGGCGAAGCAGCGCCTCGGCATAGGCGACCGTGCCGCGCAGCCTGCCGCTTTTTTGCAGCAGCTCCTCGTTTTTGCCCGCGCGATCCTGGCGCTTGGCGCACTGCTCCAAATCCTGCAAGCCGGCATAGAGTTCCCGAAGCAAATGATCGAAAAAATCCCTCTGTGCTTGGGGCAGCGTGGATTCCTGAACTGCCTGCGCCTCCGCCCGCCCCATTGCCTGCCGCGCCTGTTTGCGTTCGCGTTTGCGAAATGCCATGCCGCGCCCCTCCGTTGTGTTCCTTTTCTGATATCATACCATTTCTCATGGGTTTCGTCAATGCCGAATAAAAATCAACGGCCGCAAACAGGCCTGTTTTTTTTTGCTGACAATATTTCTCTATGTGTATCTTTCCCCCCTGCGGATCATACTATGAGTGCTTCCCAATCGCGGAAAATGAAGCGAAAAAACACAGACGATCAACTTGAGGAGTGGAAGAGATATGACAGCCAAAGCAAATAGCCGGCAGCCCAGCGCCGCGACCAAGACAAAGGCCGCCAAAACCCTTGCCAATGCCCGTAGCGCAAGTTCCGAAAAGGCAGCGCCCGCCGCAAAGAAAAGCACCGTGACCAAGGCGGCAAAGACCCTTGCCAACAGCCGCAGTGCAAGTTCAGAGAAGACAGCGCCCGCCGCAAAGAATTCCGCCGCGAAGAAGAGCACCGTAACCAAGGCGGCAAAGACCCTTGCCAACAGCCGCAGCGCAAGCTCCGCAAAGACGGCGCCCGCCGCAAAGAATTCCGCCGCGAAGAAGAGCCAGCCCGCCAAAAAGCAGCAGCACAGCGGGCGCGGCAGCGTAACCGCCAAGGCGGCGCAGCAGGCGACGCAAAGTGCGCTGCGGCAATACAAGATGGAAGCCGCCAAGGAGCTTGGCATCAACACCAAGGAAAGCATGACCCGTAAGCAGGCCGGTCAAATTGGCGGGCAGGTTGTGAAGAAAATGGTGCGGGCATATGAAAAGGGAAGCAAATAAACCCGCAGCCAAAGGCTAAGCGCCGTCCCGGTCAATGGGCGGCGCTTCACTGTTTAGATGATTGACAAAGAGCGCAATTGGTGAAAAACATACCCCATAAACAAAGCGGCAAGGCTTACAGCGTCACCCTCTCAATAACCGCCCCCGGCAGCGGGCTTGCTCCCCATCTGGACCACCAGCGTCCCACCCTCCTTGATTTGGCTGTGGAGGACGCAAGGTGCGGAGAGCTTTACGCCGTTGAGCACAGCGGACTGGACATACATGTTCTTTTCTGACTGGTTTTCGGCAATCACTGTCAGCGTTTTGCCGCCGCCCAGGTGCAGCACAGCCTTATCCACAATCGGGGAACCCAGCCAATAGCGATCCGTTCCCGCAGCCGGATACAGCCCCACGGCGGAAAACACATACCATGAACCCAGTGTCCCGCCGTCGTCATTGCCGTCGAGCCCGTTGCGGTCGCCGCTGTAGCGCTCGGTCAGCGCCCAGCGTACCCATTTTTGGGTGAGCTCCGGTCGTCCTGCATCATCAAAAAGATAGATCGCGTGCATATCGTGCTGGTTGCCCTGCCAATAGCCCGAGCCTGGATTCAGCGCGGCGCGGTTGGGCGCGGCATCCTTCATAAATTGGTTCAGCTCGCTGACGAAATAATCCCTGCCAAACAGATCGATTAGCCCCTGCGTATCCTGCACCGCCGTCCAGCGCCAGTGCCGGGCGCCGCCTTCCTCATAAGCTGCGGAAAGGCGCAGACCAAAAATATCATCATAATAGGTGGTAAGATAAGGCGAAAAGGGTTCCGTCCAGCTTCCATCCTTGTTGCGCCCCTGGAAATATTTTGTTGCCGGATTAAAGACGTTCTTGTAGTTCATGGAACGTGCGCGGAAGAGCGCCGCATCCTCCGTTTTTCCGAGTGCATCCGCAAGCAGGGCGATGCTGCCGTCCGCCCAGGCGTATTCCAGCGTATGGCTGACAGAGCACGCAGCGGCATCCGCAGGCACGTAGCCATAGGCGTTGTAATCCGTGATATAATCGCGCCCGCCGCTTCCGTCTTTCACCGGCGCGGCGGCGGTCACCTTCATGTAGTCGTAGGCTTCCTCCACCTCAAAATCGGTCATGCCCTTGAGGTAGCTTTCGGCAACGAGCATATCCGCCGGGCTGCCGAACATGGAATCCGCCTCGCCGCCGCCGGAGGGCCAGCGCGGCAGATGACCGCTGCTGCGCGCCATGCGGATTATGCTCTTGAGTGAATCCCTCTGGATTTCCGGCGCAATCAGCAGCAGCAGCGGATGCTCACTGCGGAAGGTATCCCAAATGGACATATCCGTGCGGTAGGTGAAATCCTCCGCCGTGCCGACCTCTTCCTCAAAGCCAAGGTACTGCCCGTTGACGTCGGTAAAATTGGTCGGCATAATCATGCTATGATAAAGATTGGTGTAAAAGATCGTCTTGATTTCCGCGCTGGGGCTTTCTATCCTGACCCGGGAAAGCCAACTGTCCCAATCGCTGCGGACAGCGGCGCGTAGCTCATCGAAGCGTTTGCCCCCTGCTTCCGCTTCCAGGTTTTCCCGCGCGTTTTCCAAGCTGACAAAGCTGATGCCAACCATCAACTCCACCGGCTTGCCGGCGGCGTTGCCGAAGTTAAGAACCGCGCCGGCATCGTCCCCTGCGGCTTCCGCCCTGCCCTCCACGGTCTCCCCGCCGCTCCAGGTGGCGTAGGACTTCAGGGGCTGGTTGAAGCGCGCGACAAAATAACCCTTCAAACCACCATAACGCCCCGGAAAATTGGTGAACACGCGCCCCTCGCCCTCCACCTCCCCGG